>JAGAHV010000253.1:0-23841 GCA_017626895.1 Clostridia bacterium
GCATATGGAACTGCGGGTGCTTAATTATTTTCTGACTGTAGCGCGGGAAGGTGGACTGACCGGAGCCAGCGAAGTGCTCCACGTGACCCAGCCCACCATGTCCCGGCAGATCCAGGAGCTGGAGGAAGAATTGGGACAGAAGCTGTTTATCCGTACGACCCGCTCCATGGTGCTGACGCCGGAGGGCATGCTGCTGCGCAAGCGGGCGGAAGAAATCCTGGAGATGGTCGAGCGGACGAAAGAGGAGTTTTCCTCCATGGGCGATGCAGTGGCCGGTGATGTGTTCATCGGCAGCGGTGAAACCTTCGCATTGAAAAAAGTAACAGACCTGATGGCTCAGATCAGGGAGGATCATCCGGGCATTCATTTCCAGATCTACAGCGGGAACGCGGAAGACGTGATGGAACGGCTGGAAAAGGGCTTGCTCGACTTCGGCGTTCTGGTAGAACCGGTGGATGTGTCGCGCTATAACAGCCTTCGGCTTCCTGCCAAAGATATCTGGGGCCTGATCCTGTGCCGGGATCATCCGCTGGCTCAGAAAAAGCATATCCGGAGAGAAGACCTGACCGGCATTCCGCTGATCATGTCCCGCCAGGATATGGCATCGCAAAAAGTTGGAAACGATTACCTTGATTGGTTTGGAAAAAACTACGAATCTCTGAACATCGTCGCCGGTTACAGCCTGATGTACAACGGCGCACTGATGGTTAAGTCCGGCATCGGCTGTGCGGTAGGCCTGGATCAGGTCGTCAACACCACGGAGACCTCCGACCTCTGCTTCCGTCCCTTCGATCCGCCGCTTGAAGCAGGCATTGTGGTCATTTGGAAGAAGTATCAGGTGTTTTCCAAGCCTTCTGAAGTGCTGCTGGAGAGGATGATGGCTGCGTTCGGAGAATAAAAAAGGCCTGTAGTCCGGAATCGAACCTGACTACAGGCCAAACGTTATTCTTATGCAGTTGTGATTTCGCTGTACTTCCCAGATACCCAGCCAATCTGGCTGCCCACCTTCACGGCGTGCCATCCGTTGGCGGCAGTGGCGACATGCTCAAATACTGTCCCATCAGCATTCAGCTGGGACTGTGTATCTTTTATGGTCTTATTGACCGTTTCGAGGGCTTTCGACAAGCCCGTGGCACCGTTAATGGTTACTGTAATTCCGGCTATTCTGTTGGCCAAATCTGTGCCCTCCTTTCTCCTTTCTTCTTTATATTCTCGGTCAAAAAATAGGTTGCTTTTCTCCTATCTTTGTGTTATACTGTCAAAAACACGAATAGGAGGTGTTTTAATGAACATTGACACAAACACGGTCGTTTCCATGACGGATGCAAACCAAAATTTCTCCAAAGTTGCACGAGTAGTAGACCGCTACGGAAGAGCTGTTATCTTCAAAAATAATGCCCCTCGTTATCTCGTTATCGAGTTTCCCATTGCAGACAAAGTCGAAACTGCTTCAGATGAAGATGTTCTTGCTTCATCCAGCAAAATGATGGACCTTTATGATGTCGCTTTCAGAGAGCTTGCAAAATGATTATTCTTTCCAGAGAACAGATTCTTCTGATGCATCAACGCTTAATTGAGCGATATGGCGGAACACATGGTGTAAGAGACGAAGCACTTTTGGACTCAGCGCTGAATGCTCCTTTTCAATCATTTGGAGGATACGAATTCTTTCCTACAGTTATCGACAAAGCAGTTCGTCTCTGCATTGGGCTCATTCAGAATCATCCCTTCCATGACGGGAACAAAAGAATCGGAGCTATGGCGTTATTGACAATGTTGGATCTGAACAGGATAGAACTCCGTACCAACAGCGATGAACTTTCATATAACATTCTCCAGTATGCTGCCGGAAGCGTTGATGATGAATTTATCCTCCAGTGGGTTAAAGATCGCATTGTCTAGAATTATCCCCACCCGATTTTCCAAATGCCCGATTGACAAACCTGTGTTTTATAGCTATACTAAAGCTACTGATCAGGTTCCTAAACCTACAGGCATGGGACCGCGGGAGGATCTAAGGGTCCTCCTTTAATTTTTTAGGGGGTCTTGACATGGCCAAGCCTTACCTTGATAATCTCCCGCTGGAGGGCATCATACTTATCCTTCCCGAGATCACCGCTCTCCATCTGGGCTTTCGCCTGTTCCTGGGCGGTTTTCAGCGCATCCAGCTTTTCCTTGGTTGCGGTTATGGCCGTCTTCAGTTTCTCCTGCTTCTGGGAAAGCAGCTCGGTATGGGACGGGTCGAGCTTTAATAAGCGTTCAATATCCTTCAGCTGGGACTGTGTATCTTTGATGGTCTTATTGACCGATTCGAGGGCTTTCGACAAGCCCGTGGTATCACCGTTAATGGTTACTGTAATTCCGGCTATTCTGTTGGCCAAATCTGCGCCCTCCTTTCGTATTTTTTTCTGCTACTTTTACTTGACACCGCCCGTGACATCACTTATACTGCTCTCAAGGAGGTGTGGGATGTCTCAATTCGACAAACTGCTCCAGCGAATCCGTTCCCTTGACAAGAATCTGCGTTTTGAGGAACTTCAAAAGATCCTGGAGCATTATGGATACACCATGAGTGGTCCAGCCAGCGGAAGCAGCCACAAGTCATTCCGTAAGCCGGGAAAGACCACCATCACGATCCCGCAACATAACCCTATCAAGCGTGCGTATGTTGAGGATGTGAAAGCAATTGTAGAAAGTGAGGATGAAAGCGATGAAAACAATTGAGTATTACATGTCGCTTCCCTACCACATGGAGATCATTCCTGACAGGGAGGAAGGCGGATACACTGCCAGGTTCCCGGATCTTCCCGGATGCCTGACCTGCGCAGAAACAATCGAAGATCTGGTGGCAAGCGCACAGGATGCTAAAAAAACCTGGCTCACCGCAGCTATCGAGGATGGCATTGAAATTGCGGAGCCTGACGACGACTTAGATCTTTCCTCTTACTCCGGACAGTTCAAGCTCAGAATGCCGAGAAGCCTGCACCGGACCCTTGCTGTTCATGCAAAAAAGGAAGGTACAAGCATGAACCAGTACTGCGTCTACCTACTTGCAAAAAACGACACTGCACATATGGCTGCCGGAGTTGCTCTGTAAAACATTTCCCCCACCCTAGCACATCGCTTGAGTGAGGTTTTTCATTAAAATCTGTCGAAATCAGACTGCTGCGCCTTGTAGGCGTAATCGGTTCCGTCATTTCCTTTTTCCGTCCACACATCCATAATCAGACCGATCGTGAGCAGGTCGAGATCCGGTATGGAAATCCCGACCTCCATGCACCGCAAAAGGAAAAGCGGTGTGGTCAGCTCCTATAGGCGCATGAAAAACGGACAGTGTGCTATTCGGAAGCGGACAACAGCCGCATGAAGAGCGGACAAGATTCTATTTTGATGTGGACAACATTCGCGATGAATCCGGACAGAATAAGCATGAAATCCGGACAAAACTCGCATGAAATCCGGACTATAAACACCGCTTTTGTAAACGAATCATTTACTTTGGGGAGACAATGAATTGTTTTCAGATCATCACCATAAACTCCCCCTTATCCATTTTGGGCATTCTTTGATTGGTGCGTATCAAATTAAATTGATTTTAAAAGATACACCCGAACAAACAGCATCGGAGGAATGTGCCCGAATGGAACATGGTTTAAAATGATGTTCCATTATTATTGCAGAATAATAACGGAACACAGTGCTTTTTGCTCCATGTTCGCCCAAGAATCCATATAAGCCAGAAAAGGAAGCAACATAGTGATAAAGCGGCATCTCTGTATGTTATCAGTGGGGCTGACACGCATCACAGAACAGGAAAGATGCTGCGATATTCTCTGCGCCAGTCAAGGTGCTTTCACGGCATAAAGGCCAGGAACCAGTAATATGGTTAAACCGGAAGTCTATAGTCTGGCGTTTATTCCATGATCACCTTGACAGGCTTGCTTTCCCGCGTTGCGTCATTTGTGCCGCTTCCGGGCTCAGATGCCTGCCAACCTCAGACGTGTGAATCGGGATCCCATTATAACGCGGGAAAGACGGCTATCTATCTCTATGGAAGCAGCTTTACTTCCATGCCTCCGGCGGACCGCAAGCCGGGCTATCTGCCTGCCATAGACGAGTATACCAACGAACAACGCTCGGGAGTGTCATGGCATTCGGCGCCCCTCTGGGGGCGTAAGTACACGATTCGTTTACAACCAAAGTGCTCCGAAGATCTGTCCGTCATCTATGCGAAACTTTTTTTCTCATAACACTTGTTATTGTCCTGAAATCATGCGGCCGTTGTCCGGCCGAGAATAGAACGTTTGTCCGACTACGTCGGAATTTAGGGTCAGCTCACGTTCGGTCGCTCTCAGTTTTTTCTTGCTTTGACGTCCGTGAAGAGATTGCTGCCCCACAGTTCCAGGATTTCCGGCAGGATCTCATAAATGGAGAACATCTCAAACTGGTCCAGCCATTCATCAATGGTTTTGGGGATCGCGGGATCCGCATGGAGGGCCATGATGTAGGCCACATTCTCGAAGATCTCCAGGTCGTCGATTTCCAGATTCTGCTTCTCCCCTTCGCCCTTGTCCATATAGGACTTCTCCAGTTTGGTCAGGTCACGGAAAATATCCCTGCCAAACTTGATGCGCTACATGCGGGAAATTGCGGAGAATTGCCGCGGAGCTCTTGAAGTCAAGCGCTTGCTTTTTCTGCCTTTGGAGCATATAATAATGACAGAGGATAGCGGCTAGACCAGCTATCGAGTGCATTGATCCTGCTGACTGGGTCGGTTCACAGCCAGTTTGGGGAGTACACGGTGGGTTTATGCGTAACCACAAGCCGACTAGATTCCGGTTTACCGGATTGAAAGAAAACGCATAGAGCCTTGCGTAAGCAGGGCTCTTTCTATTTACTGAGGAGGTATGAATGGACAATCCTGTCAGTGCCGAATCACAAATCAAAGACACTCTTATATACAAGGCTACAACATCATGGAGTTCCATCTCCCGTTACAAATATGCTTTCACCTACGGATACAAAAAGCAGCTACACACGATTATGCTCAGTTTTGAGCCGGAACAGTTCCCTCATCTTATCGGTGTATTCAGGGCAACGCAAAGGCGTTGCGGGAAAAAATCCTGGAGGAAGTGATTCTATGTCATTAGTTTCAAAGCGCGAGGGCCAGTATGATAGAATCGTGACGAGCTTAAGAAGATTAACCCCGAAGCAGCTGGATGTTTTGCAGGCTGTCGTTGACACGTTGGATAGTCAGAACACAGAAGATGTGGCTCCATTTCAACCTCAAACGGAGGCACAGCTATTCGCTCGGATTGATCATTCTTTAGCACAGATTGACGCCGGATTGTACGAGGATGCGGATGATGTTGTGGATGAATTGCTGGCGGAGATTGATGCATGAAGACATACAGAGTATTGGTTACTGCTGATGCCAAGGCTGACTTAAAAAAAGATACAAAGCTTGCCTTGTGGATGAGAAAAAGAATCGACAGGCTGCACGGAATGTCGTGCTTGACTTTTCTCAGACGAAGGATGAGTTGAAAAAGTCGGCTGGAAGTTTGGCTGATCCTGAAAGCAAAAAGCTTCTGGAGAAAAGATTAAAGAGAATTAACTTCCGATCGCATGAATATTTTGCCTATCGGATTGAAGGAAGCAGAGTTTTCGTAACTAACATGTTTCATGATCTCGAGGATTATGAAAGTAAATTGAAGTAAGTCTCAATGCATCAATGAAAGTGGTAGGAGAACTTTTCGCAGCAGGTCAGCGAGTTTACAGTCCATAGTAGCGTCAGTGGGCCATCTGTTATTTTGTTTTTTGGCTGCGGAATGTTTCCTCCGTTTTCCTCAGATAGTATGGTTTGAGCATGCGAACCTTTATTCTTCTCCAGGTGGTTTATCCCCCGCCCCCCTTCTCTACTTATCAACCATCTCCTCTTTCCTCCCTGCTCCTCGCCCATCCTTCTCTACCGTAATCCCTTATTTGCCTAGGTGCCGATCAGCAGTGCGCCGTTGTGCGTGATCTGTCCGCACTGAGAAAAGTCACCATCCGGCTCTGTCCAGACATTCGTGAGAAGATTTGAAAATGCCCAGTCCCAGGCGGTGCCGGCAATGCAATCCACCCAGCCCATAAACGGAAACGGGAGCATTTCGTTTTCGCGCCCGCTGTCCACCATTTCCCGGATCACGGCTTTCTCGCGTTCCGTCACGCCGGACATCAAATAGGACAGATTCGCGGGGCTGAGCAGGAAAAAATGGTCCACCCGGCTGTCAGGATGCCGGGAGAGGTAATAGATCACCTTGTTCGCGCCAAGGGAATGCCCTGCCAGAATGATGTGCCGGTAATGGCTTTATATTCGCCAATCCTGTTGCCTTCTTTCAAAGGCCCTTTCAAACCAGAATGGGAACTCCCCGTCCGGTTTGAATAAAGGATACCAACAGGCGACTCGGAAAGTCAAACCGCACATCCTTTCAGCCTGCAGAAGAATGGCCGATAGTCCATTTTCTGTTTTCCTTCATTCTTTATTCAGCCAAAACTGACGAAAAAAATGAGAAAACGCTGATTATGACACAGAGAAGAGTCATCACTGATCGCACGCTTCGTTTCGATAAGGGTTTCCGGGACAATGAGAATTTTATGTACAGGGATCCTGAAATAACCTTAACAAAATGCATGAAGCCATACTGCCATGTGAGGTGCCTCTGCGTATAAACCAATATACGGTGCATTTCCAAAAGAGCAGCACCGGATTTCATGCTAAAAATCATGACAGGGAGGAAAAAATGATGATAAAAAAAATGATGATGGCTTTGCTGACACTGGCGCTGGTGCTGAACTGCGCTTTCGTGACGGCGGAAAATGCAGAAGAGAAGACCTATGCCCAGGAACATCCCGGAGTAATGAATTATGACGGATACTGGATTTCCGAGGACGCACGCACGCTGGTCGAAATCGGAGTGCGTCTGGACGGAGTAGAGATGTTGATTTACAGGACGCCGGGGCATAAGGAATTTACCTCCTGGGAATACCTGCTGACCTACGATGATTCAACCGGCACTCTTCATTCTGACAATGGAATGAAGAGCACGAATACGGTGCAGGAAGATGGGGAGCTGGGCAACTCAAGTGTCTATGAATATGATGATGGCCAGGCAGATTTCTCCATCAATGAGGAAGGCAGACTGGTCTGGAAGGATCTGAAGGAAGATGCTGGTGCCGGTCAGGCCTTCATTCCGATCGGAAATTTCCAGGGCGACTACGCCTGTGACCGGGCACATATTTCCTTTCGCTGGAACGAGGGACATTACGCGGTGGACATCAACTGGGCGGACAGCGCGAAGATCAACAACACCTGGCAGTATGTGGGTGAATATGATCCGGCAACGCGGACAGTGACCGCGAAAGGCTTCTATCAGAAGCTGACGTATAAAGAAGACGGAACGGTGGATGCTGAGGCGGACTTCGAGGAAAAGGAAGTCAGCGCGGTGTTCTCCTTCGACAAGAACTTCAACCTGATCTGGACATCTCCTGAGGGCGATGGCGACGGGATGCTTTTTGAAAATCTGTTTACCCCGGCATACCTTTTTGAAATATAGAATCCTCCCATTAACCCAAGTAAATCCAAATGAGGGCTGAGAAAGAACTCTCTGCGATCAGGAGATTTTGCCGGGAACTGATCTGATGCTGTCTGTTTTCCGTGATGAACGGATTTGACAGTCTGTGCATGTCCCCTCCGGGTGTATCTGAAGGGAATGAAAAGAGAAGTGCTTGACGGTGAGGCAAATAGTCAGGCTGACCTGTACTTTGTTCACGGTTGTCCGGCCGGGGAATCTGCGATTCCATGGTTCAACGGATGCCTTATTGGGAACAAAACACCCGTGAAGCCTTTAACAAAGAATGGATTGCGTATCCGTTCCAATCCCCACAGGAATCATCGGTCAGAACGGAACTCCTGCCCCACCGCTCTTTTTCCTCCTGGCTCATGGCCTTTTTCCGGAGCGGATCGGGCACCCCTCAGATTTGACGGACAACAAACAGGGTCATGTTTTATCTGCCGCTTGCTTATCATAAAAGAACCACATACCGTGAGCGTCAAATAGAACTCCGGATTTACCAGCCCCCTCATCCATGAGATAATCTGACCATGGTGCAAGCCGTGCACGATGCTTTGGATGAGGGGCCATTCTCTCAGAAATGAAAGGTTTTCACGGGATGCGACTCATGATTGACACAAACATCGTTCTTGATGTGCTTTTAGAGCGTGAACCTTTCTGCATGAATTCCAGAGCTGTGCTCGATTTATGTGAAAGCAAGAAACAAGAAAGACTTCCTGACCTTTGGCATTGCTCTGTACAGTCCGGAAGAAATCATCGATCTTAATAACTGATCCAAATAGCGTTTTCCCCCGCCCAGGGTAAAGCCTGAGCGGGTTTTCTTTGTCTCAGAAACGATCAAAGACAGACCGCTGCGCTTTGCAGATGTAATCGGTTCCGTCACTGCCTTTCCCGGTCCGGCTGTCCATCACGAGACCGATCGTGCATAGATCCGGTATGGAAATCCCGGCTTCCATGTACGGCAGAAGCAAGAGCGGCGCAGTTAACCCCTCAATCCTGAGGAGCGCAGCCGGAAAAGAAAGTGGTTTTCGGATCAGCCATTGAAAACCTGCCTGGAAAACCAAAAAGAGGCGAGCAGCGCTCACCTCTTAAATAGAATGAATCGATTCAACACCATCCGGCTGGGTCGTTCCTTTTCAGATCAGTCTGCCGCACCGAAAGACAGATGGAAGCTGTAACTGAACGTGTCCTCCACAATGGCGTACCGACGGTCAAGATCCGGGCCGCAGCTGTTGGTTCCCACTCCGGAATTCCGGTAATTGATCAGCAGTTCGGTCATATGCTTTTCGGGGATCTCCCAGGTATGCCTTGCCTCATCCAGTTCCTCAATGGTCGGATGCAGCGCCGAGAACTCAAACCGCTCACCCTCCACCGTCACACTGGCAACGCCGTCTGACAATTTGACATAGGAGGCATCCACGTGGTTTCCGCACTCCTGGGGCATGATGTACGGGAACAGTTCCTCTGTAACCGTGCTCTCATAGAGACCCGGGCACGTGTCGTTTCCGGCATCCGAATAGGATTCACAGGGACCATTGGCCACATAGCGAAGGGACTCAAACTCACTGCGGAGCCTGAGGCGCAGGGCAAACCTGGGCAGATACAGCCGCGGTGCCTGCAGTTCCGCCGCCCGTTCAGGACACAGATTAAGCGGGAATTCCGGATTGCGCCGGGCGTCAATGGCTACCGTGAGGCCGTTGGCATCAAAGCGGTAGCGCAGCTGCACATAGACAAATGGCAGGCGTGCCCGGGCACCCACGAAACCGGTTACAAGGAACTCTCCGTCCTCTTCCCCTTTCTCCACTGTCTGCGCATAGAAATGTGCCTTGTGCATATGCCAGGATTTGAACTGTTCCTTAATCCGCCGCTCATTGTCCGTTGAGGCCCGCCAGATCGTCAGATCTGCCGGTTCCGCCAGCAGTTCCCCGCCCGGTGTGCGGATACTGCACAGCATGCCGGTGGCAAGGTCCAGCGTATACACATTCTCCCCGGCCTGAATCTCGGTATAACGGGGATTTGCCCCTTCCCGGATCTCTACGCTGGCCGGTACGATTTCTGCCGGGGCACCCTTGGCATACGGGAAGGTAAAGTGACACAGTTCTGTCGGTGTTTCCGCCCACAGGGAAGCGTCCCGGGTCAGGAAAGACAGACAGATGCCGCCAAACAGCTCCACCTCAGGCCATGCTGAGGGAATGGGCAGCTGTACAGTCTTTGTTTCGTGCGGGGCCACCTGCACAGTAGTCTCACCAGACACATCCTTTTTCCCGTCTGCCACAATGGACCAGGACAGCGTCAGGGCGGACAGGTCCGTAAAGTCCAGATGGTTGGTAATGCGGAACAGGCTGGCCTTCAGGTCCACCACCTCCACGTCCGCCGGGCGATACGCCGCCTTCATGGACAGGAAGCCGGGAGACGGACGCCGGTCAGGCAGTACGAGGCCGTCCACACAGAAATTATCATCATGCGGGAACTCGCCGCTGTCACCGCCATAGCCGTATCCCAGAACCCGATCCGGGTTTTCCGGATCCGAAATCCGCACGGCATGGTCACACCATTCCCAGATACATCCGCCGATAAGCCGCGGATACCGGTAAATCATCTTCCAGTAATCCTCAAGGCCTCCCGGACCATTGCCCATGGCATGGGCATATTCACACATGAAATAAGGCCTGGGATCCTCCGCCTCTGCCGCCTGATACTCAAGGCTCTCAAGGTCCGGATACATCCGGCTGACCACATCCACGCAGGGATCGATCGGCGGCTGGTTCCGTCCGTACGGCGGATCCGGATATGCGGTCCGCTCATAATGAACAGGCCTTGAGGGATCTGCCTCATGCACATAGGCCGCCATGACCCGGTGATTATCGCCAATCTGGGACTCATTGCCCAGGGACCAGAAAATCACACAGGGGAAATTCTTGTCCCGTCCCAGTGTGCGCCGCATGCGGTTGACATAGGCCTCCTGCCAGTCCGTGTTGGAGGAAAGGGAGGCGATGGATTTGGCCGGCTGCTTCTGGTACGCTGCATCCGCGCCGTGGGTTTCAATATCACATTCATCCACCACGTAGAGGCCGAAACGGTCTGCCAGCTGATACAGATACGGATGGTCCGGATAGTGGGAGGTCCGGATGCAGTTGACATTGTTGCGCTTCATCAGCAGCAGGTCCTGCTCCATATCCTCTTTTGAGACGGTCCAGCCTTTATCCGGATGCGATTCATGCCGGTTCACGCCCCGCAGCTTAACGACGCTGCCGTTAATCAGCAGTTCCCGGTTCTCAGAAAATGCCACGGAACGGAACCCGAAAGGAATGTCGATCCGCTCCCCGGCGCACTCAAACCGGGCCTTATACAGGACCGGCGATTCCGCGTTCCAGAGAACAGGATTGTCAATCCGGGCACGGCCGCCCTCGACCGTTTTCTCCGTCCCATCCGGGCAGAGAATCCGGACACTGGCCTCCTCCGGCGTCCCTTCATAGGAAAGGTCGACGGAAAACTCCCCGTCCATGGGAGCATGAATAAAGATATCCCGCAGATGCTGACAGGGACGGCTGAGAAGATACACATCCCGGAAAATCCCGTGATACCGGAACGCATCCTGATCCTCCAGATAGGTGCCGCTGGACCAGGTAAACACGATGGCCGTGAGCACATTGTGCCCGTCCTTAATCGCTCCGGAGAGATCAAATTCCGCCTGGAGATGCGAAGCTTTGGACAGTCCCACATACTGGCCGTTCAGATAAAGAAGCATGGCGCTGGAAACGCCCTCAAAGACAATATACACCTTTTCATCGTCAAGATGACTGTGCATGAATTCCGTCCGGTAGACCCCTACCGGATTCTCCCCCGGGATATACGGCGGCATGAACGGAATCGGATAATTGACATTCAGATACTGTTTCTGCCCGTAGCCAAAGCACTCCCAGCACCCAGGAACGGTTATCCGGTCCTCAAACCGGATACTGCACACCGACTCCGGAATCTCAAGCACCGAACCGAAATAACTGAAATCCCATTCGCCGTTCAGCATCCGGACAGCTTCTTTTCCATCTGTCCGTTCCGGCAGATAATACGCTCTCGGCTGTTCCAGATTTTCACCCAGAACGTGCGGATCCGCAATTTTCCCTGCTACCAAGAAGTTTTCCTCCTCCTCAATATTGGTCTTTTTCCCGAGCGGCTTTGTCTGAGGCCCGGATTCGATCCTCTGTCGCTGCGCGACAGGGCAAATCCGCTCAAATCCGGTCTCGCGTTCCTCCGGATTCCCGGCCCGCCGGACCAGTCACCCAAATACCGGCCCACATTAATCGACCTGCCGCTCCGGCAGACAGGCCAATTATACATGAACCCGACATGGTACGCAATCCTGTCCGGAGGGAAAAAACTGCCCAATGCCCGCAGCCCTGACATGCGCAACAGAAGGGACCCGGTGCGATGGCGCCGGGTCCCTCAGATGATGATTGTGCCGCCGCGGGCATGGTCATTCCCTGTCAGTGACCGGAAACGATGTATCTTCGCTGCGGCCAGGCATAGAGCTCCGGATTTTCCTGAATCTGCCGGATCCGTTCGGTCAGTTCTGTTTCCTGTTCCGGTGCAGTGCCCGTCATTTCGGAATACGCCGAACCGTCTCCTTTTTCAAACAGCCAGACCTCATCCGCGGAAATCGCCGGCATATAGTACCGTTCCATGCCGTTTCCGCTGATGCTGTTCCGGATCCATTCCGCCGCTTCCTCCGGGGAACCGGCCGCTTTGACGGAAATCAGCTCTCTCCCGTCGCCTGGATTCTGGCTGTCCTCAACATCCGGGGCCGCATAATGAAGCCGCACCACCTCGCAGTCGCAGACCGATACAAATCCGCCGGTCAGCAGTTTCTCCGCTTCCTCTGCCTTATCCCCCAGCCACACAGCGAGCAGTTCCGTTTCACCCGGATACACCCTGATCGTCGCATTCAGATAACGGTCAATGCCCCGGCCGCTCAGGTGATACGTGCAGATGGGATTTTGGCCCAGTGTATCATACCGGCGACCCATTATGGTCCTGCGGGCAACCTCGAGGAGATGCCGCACCTCCTCCGGTGACTTTCCGGCCAGGATCTCGCCCCCGCCTTCCTTGAAATCCAGCGCCGTGGTCCATTGATTCACTGAGGGACCATAGCTCTGCACATAGGCATATATCGAGAATCGTCCCAGATCACTGGCTGCATCCGCCTGATCCAGAGCCGCCTCAAATTCATCCAGGCTGAGTCCTGCAAGAGCATCCTGCCGGAAATCCTCACTCTCGACCATGACTTTGGCCGCAGCGCTGTAGGCCTCCGGATCCGGCATGCCTGCCGCGTTTCGCCGGCTGACATAATTGCGGCGATGCGAGCCCTTTTCGGAGCGGTATTCCACGACAAAAGAATCAAACATCACCGGATGATACCCTTTTTCCGCAACGGTTATCTCCCGAAGCTGCCTGCCCAGCGTACAGGCCGCCTCAATCGCGTCCGCACTGCGGAGGGTATATTGCTGAATGTCCCCGCCTTCCCCCTCTGCCCGGACAGAGACGGACCTCAGCCGTCCTGCCTCCGGGACATACCGGTCATATCCGGCCAGGTCAAACCGAAGGGCAAATACCCCCGCCGCCAGCACCATTGCACAGGCAACGCCCAGCGGCACAAACGTAAACGCCTTCTTCATGTTCAGCAGAATCAGGCCGCGGAAGAGCATATAGCCCAGAACAGCCCCCAGTACCAGAGAAACAAGCAGCGCCGCCTCGCTGTCAATGATATTCATGAAAATCATTCCGCAGAGCGTGCCGCTGCCCAGAGAGGCCAGAATCATCCCGGGCAGTTCCAGTCCTGCAAATGCCACCGAATGTCCTGTCCGCTCCGCCGCACGTTTCCGGTACAGCACAAAGGCCAGCACCAGGAACACGGCAGTGGCCGTGATGCCCGCTGTCGGGGCAAACGCCTGCGGTCTCAGCAGCGCCTTATACAGGCTGAACGCCGGTGACCAGGTACTCATCCATGTCCGGGCGGCATCCAGGGGCATAGTAAACAGGTAATGCACCGCAATATCCTGCCAGCAATAGAGCATTCCCTCCATTCCGGCGCTCAGGGTCAGCGTCACGGCCGCACACGCCCAGAGCTGTCCGGTCATCACCGCGGAAAGAGCCCCCACGGCGTACCCGTACAGGTGCATCAGGGCAAGAACCATGCACTGCCTGTACACGTCTGCAGAGAAAAATCTCCCCATTCCCGCAATGCCCGCCAGAACCGGAACCAATGCCAGAGAAAGGATCACCGGCAGGAGACTGTCTATCCCATAGACCAGCGAGCGCAGCAGAAAGTCCGTGCCCTTTTTCACCGGCAGGCCGGCCTCAAGAACCGTTCTCTTCCCTGAAAAGAGATGACGGAACAGAAAGATCCCTGAAAAATACCCCATGGCCGCAAAGGCCAGAGACAGCAGTTCCTGACTGCCTGCCAGATTCAGAAGGGATGAAAAATGCCTCCCCATGTCCTGGACCAGCAAACCCGGGTCCCCGCCGAAGACCCGTATCATCTCCGCATTGCGGACACAGTCCAGCAGCACCCTAAAAGGAACCAGAAAGAAAGCCAGAAGGAGCATCAGCAGGGCCATGCCTGCGTAATGCTTCAAAAGATACACGCCGATTCGCCGTTTATTCTGCATAACCCTGTTCCTCCATTTCCAGAATGAACACCTCTTCAAGGGAAAGCGGGATGCCCTCAAGATATACCGGCTCAAGGGCGGAAAGCCGCTCAATGGCCGCCTCTTCCCTGCATTTCGCCGTAAACACCGACAGCTTTCCCTGACGCTTTTCGGAAACGATCTGCATCTCCCTGCGGATCTCCTCTGGAATCTCCTGCTCCGTGACCAGCTGGATTCTGCAGTATTTCTCAAGAATATGCTCCATATCCCCGCTGGTGACCAGTTTCCCGTTATGCAGGAATCCCACACTGTCGCAGATGTTTTCCATTTCCTGCAGGCTGTGTCCGGCCAGAATGGCCGTCATGTTTTCATCCAGCAGCGTCTCGCCCAGAACCCGCTTGAACGATTCCCGAATGACCGGGTCGAGTCCATCAAAGGTTTCATCACAGAGAAGAACCCGGGGATGACGCGAAAGGGCCAGACAGATCTGCACCCGTTTCTGTGTTCCCTTCGAAAACCCTGCTATCCGTTCATTCATGGGCAGGCGGAAACGTGCACACAGTTCCCTCAGACGCTCCCTGTCCTGCCGCTCATAATAGGCCGCCTGAAACCGGCCCATGTCCTCAATGGTGGCACCGGTTAAAAACGTGGGTTCATCACTGACATAGCAAATCTGCTGCTTAACCGCTTCATTTTCAACCACCGTCCGGTCATCCAGGCTTGCACTGCCGCTGTCCGGCTTCAGGATGCCGGCCATGAGACGCAGCAGCGTTGACTTGCCTGCGCCGTTGCTGCCGATAAGGGCAAAAATATGGCTGTCCTCAAGCGTCAGCGAAACCTGATCCAGCGCCTTTGTTTTCCCAAAGGTCTTTGTTATCCGATCTGCTTTTATCATTTTTCTTCCTTTCCCTCATAGACATCCATGACAAGCTGCAGGGCCGCTTCCCGCGAAACGCCCAGCTTTTTCAGGTCTGTCAGTTCCTGCCGTACCCGCCGGCACTGCCTTGTCCGCTGCTCCTCCTGACGTTTGTCCGTGTCAAGGGTCACAAAGCTGCCCTTTCCTGGGATGGAAACGGTCAGCCCCTCCTCCTCCATCATCCGGTACGCCCGCTGGATGGTATTCGGATTGATCCCCAGACTGGAGGATACGGACCGCACGGATGGCAGCGGCGCCCCGGGTTCCAGCACTCCCAGGGCAATCTGCTCCCGTACCTGCCGGCAAAGCTGCTCATAGATCGGGGTTTTATCTCCGGTCGCAATGTGAAACATGTGGTCACCGTCCCTCGAAATGAATTAACTGTATTAATACGGTTAGTACAGTATGAGTATAGTCGTCTTCACGGGAGCTGTCAACCCCCATTTTCGGTTTTTTTCTGTCTGTCCTCTGAAACCAAAAAAGAGGAGCCACTGCCCGTCCGTCCCTTTCAGGTCCCTCTATTTCGTAAATGCTCTCGGTGGTTTTCTCCGTCTGCCCCAACTTGATATCAATTTTATGATATCAAGTTGGTTAAATTTCCGAATTCTTCCTGCGTGAGATAAAAGCAAAAATCATCACCTTCGAATGATGGCAGTGGGATAATGGACTGCCAATGGCTTGCAGACAGACAGAGCTGACCGTTTGCGGGTCAGCCCTGTCTGCATATAAAATATCCGTTCGCACGGGAGATCATTTCACTTTCTTTCCGCCAAAATACACCTCACTCGGCTTGTTATAACTGAATCCCTCGTGCTCTGCTGTGAGCAGGTCGTTGCCGAACACCAGGAAGTCTGCATCCTTGCCAACGGTGATGGAACCCTTTTTGTCCTGTATGCCCAGCTGGACAGCACCGTTAATGGTATAGCCCAGAAGCATTTCGTCGATGCTCATTTTTTCGTTGTCGGGAGGAAATGCGCGAATGGTTCTGGACACTTCAGGGGCATTGGTCTTCTCAGTGGTCCAGCGCGTCATGCCGACCTCCATGCCGAGATAGGGATTCCATGCCAGGAAATCCATGAAAATGGTGTTGTCGCTGGACCAGGTCACCAGTGCGCCGCTGTCCCAAAGCGTTTTGCAGCGGTACATATGCGTGGCGCGTCTCTCCCCGAGCAGGGAAATCTGCGGCTTGAGCGCATCGCCTGAGCCGTTTCCGGAGTGCCAGGACGGGGTGTAATTGGCATAAACGCCCAGCTTCGCAAAACGCCTCAGATCTTCGTCGGCCTGAACCTCAAGATGGGCGCAGGTGACCTTAATGTGGAAGCGCTGTCCCAACTCATTGCGGACGATCTCCACCGCGTCGAGAACCGTGCGTGACGCCGCATCACCGACGGTGTGCAGATGAATGTCCAGGTCCGCCTCGTTCAGTTCCTTCAGCAGCGCCGCTAGCTCCTCCGTGCTGAAGGCGGTGGAAGCACCTGTCGTGCCGGTATCCGCAAAGGGTTCCAGCATGGCCGCGGTATGGATCCTGAAGGTGCCGTCCATGAAAATCTTCATCGTGTGCACCTTCAGGTGCTCCGTGTTGTATTCACGACGGAAGCGCTTGAGCTCCTCCAGTCCTTCCTTCGCCTGCCACGGTGCCGCAATCACATAGCAGCCGTCGATATAAACGGGCAGCTTTCCCTGCCGGTCCAGCTCACGCAGACGGGTATAAATCCGCTCATGGAGAGCGGCATACCCCGGAATACCGGCGTCAAAGACCGCGTCCACTCCCACATCCAGGGAGAAGTCAATCCAGCGCTGCAGTGCCGCGTCTATCTGCTCATCGGTCAGATTCATGGAGCTGTCGAGAATGATCGGCACTTCAGCCGAGCATTCAATGATTTTTCCGGTCAGGTGTCCGTCTTTTCTCTCATAATAGCTGAGTCCGGGTACCGGGTCAGGCGTGCCATCCGTAATTCCGTGACTGGCAAGAAGCCTGGAGTTCACCCAGATGCTGTGTCCTTCCGTTTCCTGGATCTGAAGCTCGCTGTCCGGGCAGATCGCGTCAAGATCCTCCTTCATAAGCTCTTCGCCGTTGAGAGCCTTTTGCTCCATGATAAACCGGTAACGCTCCAGACCGGGTTTTTCCCGGATGATCTTCGCCATGAACTCCAGGGCTTCCTGCTTCCCGGAGCACGTCACGAACCCATCGATCGCCGCGTACTCAAAGCCAATGGGCCAGGTTACATGAACATGGCTGTCGATAATGCCCGGCATGATAAATTTGCCGTTCAGGTCTGTCACTTCCCCCTCGTACGCCGAGAGCCCTGCTTCATCGCCCACATAGACGAATTTGCCATCTTTCACCACAAGAGCAGTGGCGTGAAGGTTGTTCCGATCTGCTGTGTAAATCTTCGCGTTTTTGATCATCATTTCTGCCTTCATGCTCATCTTCCTTTCTTTCCCTGCTTCGTTAAAAGACCAACATTGTGGTCCGCAAAGTGAACCTGTCGCATAGCGGCATTTGTACAATAGCTGCCCCAAAAAACAGCAGTACCATATGAACAAACTGCTGTCCATAAAGAAACGTCCATTCTGCACCACGTTTCCGGAAACCTTTATGAGCTGTACAGAAAGCTCACTAAATTGAGGTGAGCCTAAATTATTCGCGTATATATCTGCAAAATTATTCCGCGGCTCCGGAGCATCCGTTCAAAGAGACCTATGCTCCGGCGATCAGAGGAATCCGCATTCCCGACAGTCGCAAACCATTCGGACATGCGGGATTCCATCCATCTCAAATTCCCCAGGCAATGCCCGAAAGCCCTGACGTTCATAAAACGGCCGGGCAACTGTCTGCGCCTCAAGATAAATCCGGTCTGCGCCAAAGCATTCCACGGCTGCGCGGATTCCCTCCTGAAGCAGGAGACTCCCTACCCCCTGATGGCGCCGGTTTGAGATGACGCGGCCAATGGACACCTCCGCGCTTTCAACGCCCCGGTCCATCACGCGAAGAACCGCCACGATCTCCTCCCCGTCCTGCAGCCAGACATGGATCGCTGCCTGATCCCGGTCATCCAGGTCCTGATACGGACAGTTCTGCTCCACGACAAATACGGCAATCCGGAGACGGAGCAGCGCGTAAAGTTCCTTTATGGTCAGCTCATCAAAGCGTTTCCGCACGCAGACCAGTCCGCCTGTGCCAATGACCTTCCTTTTTTCGCTCTCTGCCTGATTCATGCCTGTTCTCTCCGATAGTTTTTCCGGCATTCCCGGCAATAGCGGGGCCAGTGCGGGACCGTAGACGGAAACGTAAACGGACGGCCGCAGGATTTACAGGTTCGCCTGATGATCCGCCGGGAATCCTTCTTTTTGGCCTCCGGCGCTGTTCCTGCTTCAGTCTCTGAAACAGCGGATTCCGGTTTTTTATCAGCGATATGCTCTGTCGTCCGGGGCACCGCTTTGCTTTCGGTGCTCCTCTTTGACAAGTCGGCATTTCGCCGGCCTGCTTTTTTAGAAGCCTTGGAACCCGATTCGTTTTCGGTACGCTTCTCTGTCGAATCGACCGTTTCGCGCTGGCCCGCGTCTTTTGCTTTCTGCATCTTCCGATACTTTTCCCGGCATTCCGAACAGAAATTCGGCAGATGACGCCAGGTGGGATCATACGCAATGGGTTTCCCGCACTCCCTGCATGGTCTGGTCGGCAGGGACTCTTTCCCCTTCTGCTCTCCCCTGTCTGCCGCGGCAGTCTCTGTCTGAGGAGGCAATACAGCCCCCGTTTCCTTCCCGGACATGCCCGGATCTGCCTTTTTCCCGCCAAACATCTTTTTCAGCCATTCAAACATGCTGTCGTCCTCCATGGTGGTCGTTTGCCAGATCGGCTCGGCACTGACTCAGATTTGAGATCCTGTCGCCGCACGACAGAGTCATTCCTCCGGTATCCGGGTTCTGTTACAAAAGTCACTGTACTCGTCCTTTTCGGGCAATGCATCTTTTTCCCTGAGCAGGGAAACAACGGTTTTCATTATACCGGATTTCAGCGGAAATACAAGTGTTTCATGCCTGTCCGGGCCTTCTTTCCTCTCCGGTTTCGAATTCCTCATTGCGTTTTGTTTTCCTGAATGCTATAATGGGCGAACTTTCAGGAAAAAGAGAGGTTCTATATAATGGATCGCAAATATAAGGTTGGCATTATCGGTGCAACCGGCATGGTCGGACAGCGGTTTATCACCCTCCTCCACGATCATCCCTGGTTCTCCATTACCGCACTGGCCGCCAGCAGCAGCAGTGCCGGCAAAACGTATGCCGAGGCGGTTGAGGGACGGTGGGTTTTCCCGGATCCGATTCCGGAATCCGTAAAGAACATGACGGTCATGGACGCCGCCGATGTGGAGCACGTCACTGAGCACTGTGATTTTGTCTTCTGTGCCGTCAACATGCCCAAGAATGAAATCCGGGAACTGGAGGAGCGCATTGCCCGTACAGAAACGCCGGTCATCTCCAATAATTCCGCCAATCGCGGGGTTCCGGATGTTCCCATGATTATCCCGGAAATCAACCCGCAGCACGCTGAAATCATTCCTTTCCAGCGCAGGCGCCTTGGAACCCGTTCCGGATTCATTGCCGTGAAGCCGAACTGCTCCATCCAGTCCTACGTGCCGGCCATCAGCGCCCTGATGGATCTTGAACCCAGCCGGGTCATTGTATCCACCTATCAGGCCATCTCCGGTGCCGGAAAGACCTTCCAGCGCTGGCCGGAAATGGTGGACAATGTCATCCCGTATATCGGCGGTGAGGAGGAAAAGAGCGAACAGGAACCGCTCAAGATCTGGGGTTCCATCGTGAACGGACAGATTATCCCCGCCAAGTCCCCGGTCATCTCCGCCCACTGCATCCGCGTTGCCGTCTCCGACGGACACCTGGCCACCTGCTGGCTCTCCCTCGGAAAGAAAGCCTCCGCGGAGGAAATCATCGCCCGCTGGCGGGAATACGAAGGGCTGCCGCAGAAAGAGCATCTGCCCAGCGCCCCGACGCCTTTCATTCAGTACTTTGAGGATCCCGCCCGTCCCCAGACCCGCCTTGACCGGGATTTTGAACGCGGCATGGGCATCTCTCTCGGACGTCTTCGCGGCGATTCCCTCTTTGACTGGCGCTTTGTCGGTCTCTCGCACAACACCCTTCGCGGCGCGGCCGGCGGCGGCGTTCTCAGCGCTGAATACCTCTGCCACGCAGGCTATATCCCGTTCAAATAATCCGGCAAAACCAAAAAAATCAGCCCATGCCTTGCATGGGCTGATTCTGTTTTACCGGGTGGGCTGTGCCGTGGTGCGAAGAACCACGTCATGATAGCCGCCCTCCACAATGGAGGTGGAGGAGACCAGGGTCAGGCGTGCATTTTTCTGCAGGTCCTCAATGCTCTTGACACCGCAGTTGCACATGGTGCTCTTGACCTTATACAGACTGATTTCCACGTTGTCATGAAGAGGTCCGGCATACGTCACATAGGAGTCGACCCCCTCCTCAAAGGAGAGACGCTGCGCGCCGCCCAGGTCATAGCGCTGCCAGTTCCTGGCACGGTTGGAGCCCTCGCCCCAGTATTCCTTCATGTAAACACCGTTGATCATGACCTTGTTGGACGGACTCTCATCAAAGCGGGCAAAGTACCGGCCAAGCATCAGGAAGTCGGCACCCATGGCCAGTGCCAGGGTCATATGATAGTCATGCACAATGCCGCCGTCCGAGCAGATCGGCACATAGATGCCGGTCTGTTTGAAATACTCATCCCGGGCCGCCGCCACCTCAATGACTGCCGTGGCCTGTCCGCGGCCGATGCCCTTGGTCTCCCGCGTGATGCAGATGGATCCGCCGCCGATGCCGACTTTGACAAAATCCGCACCTGCCCGGACCAGATACAGGAAGCCGTCCCGATCCACCACGTTTCCGGCACCGATCTTCACCTTATCCCCGTACTTTTCACGGATCCAGTGAATCGTCCGTTCCTGCCAGACGCTGTATCCCTCGGAGGAATCAATACACAGGACATCCGCCCCCGCCTCAATCAGGGCCGGGACGCGCTCCTCGTAATCGCGGCTGTTGATGCCCGCCCCCACCAGATACCGCTTCTTTGAATCCAGCAGCTCCAGCGGATTTTCCTTATGGGAGGCATAGTCCTTGCGGAACACAAAATACATCAGGTTGCCCTTTTCATCCACAATGGGCAGTGAATTCAGCTTGTGCTCCCAGATAATGTCATTGGCCTGCTTGAGCGTCGTATCCGCCGGTGCCGTCACCAGCTTTTCCAGCGGCGTCATGAAGGTCTTTACCTTTTCCGACACGCTCATTCGGCTGACCCGGTAATCTCTTGAGGTCACAATGCCAAGAAGCCGTCCGGTGGCCGTTCCGTCCTCCGTGATGGCAACTGTCGAAAAACCGTTCTTCGCCTTCAGGTTGAGAATATCCTCAAGGGTATTCTCAGGCGTCAGATTGCTGGCCGAAACCACAAAGCCTGCTTTATGATTCTTGACCCGTGCGACCATGGCGGCCTCACTTTCAATGCTCTGCGCACCGTAGATAAAAGAAATGCCGCCCTCTCTGGCCAGCGCAATGCCCAGCTTATCATCCGAAACAGACTGCATGATGGCGCTGACAAGCGGAATGTTCAGCGAAATCGCCGGCTCTTCTTCGCCTTTGCGGTATTTGACCAGCGGCGTCCTGAGTGACACATTGGACGGTATGCAGGTTTCATCCGTAAAACCGGGAATCAACAGATACTCGCTAAAGGTGTGACTGGGTTCTTTGTAGTAGTAGGCCATTTCTTTCTCCTCCCCTGTAAGTTGTATCTTGGTCTTTCGGCATCGCTGCTTTTCTGTTCCTCATCTTTGACAAACCGATTCTTCAGTAGGATCTGCCGCAGGTCATTCAACAGAACAGACTCTTTCATTTTCCCAACGGTCCAAATTTGACGTGAAAAAGATGAGTTGCCCTATTATAAAGACAATCTGTCTGCATGGCAAGCCAAATTTTGCTCATCCGGCGCATTTTTCTCTTTTCAATGCGTTTCCTTTCCGGAAATTATGCACCGTCCACAAAGGAATCCCCGTTCCCGGCGAAAGACGGTCAAATCCAAAAATTTGACAGCCGGCCTTGCACAAAGAAAGCTTGAATGCCCATTTCGGAAATGGTATACTCTGCACGAAAAATACTGAGAGAAGGTTTCACTATGCAAAAAAGGAAGATCATCTTTTCGTTCAATGCGCCTTTGATGATCGGCTTTGCGCTTATTGCCCTTGTCGCACTGCTGCTGGGCCAGTTCACCAACGGCGTATCCACCCGTCTGGTCTTTTCCGTCTATCGTTCCCCCATGTCGCCTCTGTTCATTCTCCGCCTGTTTGCCTATGTTTTCGGCCACGCGGATTTCACGCACTACGTGTCCAATATGGCGCTCATCCTCTCCCTGGGGCCCATCGTGGAGGAACGTTTCGGAAGCATCCGGGTGCTCGTCATGTTCACCATCACAGCCCTTGTCTCCGCCATTTTTCATCTGGTTTTCGGCGGAAATACCGCACTGATGGGTGCCAGCGGCATCGTTTTCATGCTGATTTTCCTCGCCTCCACCGCCGGAACGGGACACGGTGAGATTCCCATCACCCTCATCGCCGTCTGTGCCCTGTACCTGACCCAGGAAATCTTTGCAGGCGTCTTTTCGCAGGACAACATTTCGCAGCTGACGCATATCGTCGGCGGCATCTGCGGTGCGTTCATGGGCATTTTTCTGCATAAATGATCTCTGAAACAGGATTCCCACATCCGGACCTTCATAAAACAGCAACAGATTTGCATCATTGAAAACGACAGTTTTTCAGAGCTTGCGGCGTGACTCCGGTCACGCCTTCTCTTTTGTCGTCCGTTCATTGTTCCGCATAAATTCCAACCTGCAGTGGACGTCATATGCCTCTTCCGTACATGACTGTCCGATGGCTGAGGTATAACCGAAAATGAATCGACGAATCTACAGAGGAGTTCCAAGTGACAAAAAACAGTCCAAGAAGTCAGTAAATACTGGGCTTCTTGATGCTTCGAGAGATTCGTCGATGATACCCCCAAAATTGACGAATCTACGAATCTCAACCAGGGAGAAAAGTCGACGGGGTTCCATGCTCAAACCCTGGAATTGACCGGGAGATTCGTCGATTCTGGAAACCAGGGACAACGAAGATTCGTCGATTGGTATAATGCAAAGTTACGAAATTATCGACGAATCGGGGGTGCGTGGGCAGCGTCCCCGCGGGGGATATTTGGAGCTAAAGGATACCCCGTAAAAGTTCTTCTCAAAATGGCTATTGCGGGAAATAACAAGGCACTCACATCTCTATCTGAATGAAACAGGAACCAGAACCAGATCCGAATGTATGAAAACATCCCGAAATCATTACTTTAAACCTTGATTTGGGTATAATCCATTCGTATCTTTATACCATTTCAAGGGCGGTTAAGATTCCGCGCTGGCAGGTCGATACATGAGATGAGAACTTCGGTTCTGCTCATGTCTTTTTCACAGGGGAGGACTTGACAGTTATGCGGAATAGAACTACGCTTTCTGAGCTAGAGCATAACTGCGCCCTTTTTCGGCTTGCGACGAAACTGAATACAGTATTCGTGATGGATAACCGTCGGATTAGACGGGGAAAGA
>JAGAHV010000254.1:0-19232 GCA_017626895.1 Clostridia bacterium
GTGGACTATTCCGGCCGTTCCGTGATCGTGGTCGGCCCCGAGCTGAAGCTGTATCAGTGCGGCCTGCCCAAGGAGATGGCCCTGGAGCTGTTCAAGCCCTTCGTCATGGAGCGGCTGGTCAATACCAATATCGTACATAATGTCAAGAGCGCCAAGCGGATGGTGGACCGCGGGGAGACCCGTGTATGGGATATTCTCGAGAGTGTCATCAAGGAACACCTGGTTCTGCTGAACCGCGCACCGACCCTTCACCGTCTGGGCATTCAGGCCTTTGAGCCGGTGCTGGTTGAGGGCAAGGCCATCAAGCTGCATCCGCTGGCCTGTACCGCATTTAACGCCGACTTTGACGGCGACCAGATGGCCGTGCATGTTCCGCTTTCCATGGAAGCACAGGCCGAGGCCCGTTTCCTCATGCTCTGCGCCAACAACATCCTGAAGCCGCAGGACGGCAAGCCGGTTATTTCGCCCTCTCAGGACATGGTTATCGGCTGCTACTACCTCTCCTGCATCCGTCCGGGTGCCAAGGGCGAGGGCCGTTCCTTTGCCAACGAAGATGAGGCGATGATGGCCTACCTGACGGCCCAGCTGGATCTTCAGGCGAAGATCAATGTCCGCATTGAGCGGGAATGGGAAGGGAAGACCTACCGCCGCACCATCGAGACCAGCCTTGGCCGTCTGATTCTGAACGGCAATCTGCCGCAGGATATGGGCTTCCAGCCGCGTGAAACGCTGGATGACATGTTCAAGCTGGAGATTGACAAGAAGGTCGGCAAGAAGGAACTGGGACAGATCGTCGACATGTGCTTCCGGGCACACGGCGTTTCGGAGACGGCCCGGGTTCTTGACAACATCAAGGCCATGGGCTATAAGTACTCGACCCTGGGCGCCATTACCGTATCCGTTTCGGATATCATCGTGCCGCCTGAAAAGGCTCCGATCCTCTCCGGTGCGGAAAGCGAAGTCCGGAAAATTGAGCGGATGTTCAAGCGCGGTCTTCTGACGGATGAGGAACGGTACAACCGTGTGGTTGACATCTGGTCCAAGACGACGGATGAGATCAAGGGCAAGATCATGAATCATATGGACGAGTTCAACCCGGTCCGTATGATGACCGACTCCGGTGCCCGCGGTTCCATTTCCCAGGTCTCCCAGCTGGCCGGCATGCGCGGCATGATGGCCTCTCCGACTGGCCGTCCTCTGGAAATGCCGGTTAAGGCAAATTTCCGCGAGGGCCTGTCCGTTCTGGAATTCTTCCAGTCCTCTCACGGTTCCCGTAAGGCACTGTCGGATACCGCTCTGCGTACGGCAGACTCGGGTTATCTGACCCGCCGTCTGGTTGATGTCTCTCAGGAGGTCATCATCCGGGAAGTGGACTGCTTTGCGTCCCGTCATGAAAAGATCCGCGGAATCACGGTCAGCGCCATTGGTGCCGAGCATGATCCGATTGAAAAACTGATCGACCGTATCGTCGGCCGCGTGGCTGCCGAGGATGTGATTAACCCGAAGACCGGCGAGGTCATGGTTCCGCAGAACGAGATGATTTCCTATGAAAAGGGCAAGGAGATCATTGACTGCGGGATCAAGGAAGTGCAGATCCGTTCGGTTCTGACCTGCCGCAATGAGACCGGTATCTGTGTCAAGTGCTATGGACAGGATCTGGCCCACGGCGGATACGTCAATATCGGTGAGGCAGTGGGCATTGTGGCCGCACAGGCCATCGGTGAGCCGGGCACACAGCTGACCATGCGTACCTTCCATACCGGCGGTGTGGCCTCTGAAAAGGACATCACACAGGGTCTTCCGCGTGTTGAGGAACTGTTTGAGGCCCGCAAGCCGAAGCGTGAGGCGATCCTGGCGGAAATTTCCGGTGAGATTGCCATCAGCGAGGCAAAGAAGAAGCATGAGATCCTGATCAAGAGCGATGACGGAACGGTGAAATCCTATCCGATCACCTATGGCAGCCGCCTGAAGGTGAAGGAGGGCGACCGCGTCACCGCCGGCGATGAACTGACAGAAGGTCAGATCAACCCGCACGACCTGCTCCGGATTCTGGGCGTCAAGGCGGTGCAGGAGCATCTGCTCAAGGAAGTTCTGATGGTTTACCGCCTCCAGGGCGTTGGCATCGGCGACAAGCACATTGAGGTCATTGTTCATCAGATGCTGCGCAAGGTCCGGGTCGAGGACGCGGGGGATACCGGTCTTCTGCCGGGCTCCATGGTGGATATCTTCCTCTTTGAGAAAGAGAATGAGAAGACCATTGAAGAGGGCGGACGTCCGGCCGTTGCTAAGCGTATCCTGCTGGGCATTACCAAGGCCGCTCTGGCCACCGATTCCTTCCTCTCTGCCGCATCCTTCCAGGAGACGACCCGTGTTCTGACGGAAGCGGCCATTAAGGGCAAGGAAGATCCGCTGGTTGGCCTCAAGGAGAATGTCATCATCGGCAAACTGATTCCTGCCGGAACCGGAATGCCGAGGTACAAGAACATCGAGATCCACGAGACCTACTGATCCGCGGTCTGCGAAAACTGAACATAACAAGAAGCCGGTCGATGACCGGCTTCTTTCATTATCGGTACGTACACATGAGAAGTTCAACCATTTTCGTACATCTTTCCATGCTCTCAACGGCCACATGTTCAAAACGGCCGTGATAGGCAAACCCACCGGTGCAGAGATTTGGGGTAGGCAGCCCCATGTAAGAGAGACGGGAACCGTCGGTTCCGCCGCGGACGGCATAGATAAAGGGCGTCATTCCGGCTTCCTGGATGGCCTTTTCCGCGTTTTCCACCAGGAACATATACGGTTCAATCTTCTCCCGCATGTTGTAGTAACTGTCCCGAAGGGTTACCCGGACAAACTCCTGACCGTACTTTTCATTGAGTACCTTGGCCGCATGCAGCATCATGGCTTTCCGTCCCTCGAACAGGGCATGATCATGATCACGGATAATATAGGAGAGGCGGGCATTTTCAATGCTGCCGGACATATCGGTGAGATGGAAAAAGCCTTCATATCCCTCGGTCAGGCGCGGAATATCTCCGGCAGGGAGCAGAGAATTGAATTCCATGGCAAGAAGGGCTGCATTGACCATGGTATCCTTTGCGGAACCGGGATGTACGCTGAGCCCGGTGATGTCAACCACGGCACTGGCGGCATTGAATGTTTCAAAGGCCAGTTCGCCCTCTTCACCGCCGTCGACGGTATAGGCATAGGAGGCGCCAAACCGCTCCAGATCGAAATGATCCACACCCGCGCCGATTTCCTCATCCGGCGTGAAGGCAATGCAGATTTTTCCGTGGGGTTTTCCGCTGCTGAGAACCTGTTCACAGGCGGTGACGATTTCCGCAATGCCTGCCTTGTCATCTGCCCCCAGAAGGGTTGTTCCGTCGGTTGTAATCAGGGTCATTCCGGCCAGCTTTTTGAGCGTCGGAAAAGCATCGGGACTCAGAATATCACCGGTTCCGGCAAGAACCACATCTCCGCAGTCATAATTGGGGATGATCTGCGGCCGGACATTTTCCCCGGAGCAGTCCGGTGAGGTATCCATGTGGGCGATAAAGCCGATGGGCGCCAGATGTTCCATGCCCGGGGTGGCAGGAATGTTGGCATAAACATAACAGTGATCATCGGCATAGACATCTGAGAGCCCGAGTGTCTTCAGTTCTTTTTCCAGGAGATGAGCCAGATCGAACTGCCGCCCGGTGCTTGGGCTGGTGCCTGTCGTCTCATCACTGGTGGTATGGACGTGGACATAGGTTAAAAAGCGTTCCTGAACCTGCATAATGGTCCTCCAAAGTTTTTATTGTCGTGGGTACATTATCACATCACTGTCTGTTTTTCAAGAGCATTGAATTCATCCGGGAGAACCGGACAGTGATTCCCGGACTCAAAGCTTGTGAAAAGCCGGTTTGTGTTCGAGGCAAAAGTGCAGCGCAGAGTCAAATATCCAGATATCCTAGACAAATCTGACTGTTGAAAGAAACAGATTTTATTGAAAAAGAACAGCAATGATGATAAGATGGAGAGGAAATAAAACTGTATATTTCATGGAGAAGAGGTGTGGCCATGGAAGAAAACAAACAGACTGCCCGCCAGAAAAGGATAGAAAAACTCAAGGCAGAACTGATCAAACAGCAGGATATTGCTGAGGAAGCCCAAAAAAAGATCAGTCAAACAATGCTGAAACTTGCTAAAGAAGAAAGAGCCTTTGTGATCCCGAGTGAACTGACGAAAGCAAAAACGCGAATGCTGGGACCGATGGATGATATTTTCTTTAACAAAATGGGAGAGGATAAAGAGGCGATAGGCGAGGTTATTTCGACCGTCCTTGGGATACCGATTACAGTGCGAGAGCTTGTTCCGCAGTATACATTATCCGGGATCGGAAACAGAGGCGTAAGGCTTGATACATTTGCAGCGGTGCTTCCCGAGTTCCTTGTTACGGTGGAACTTGGCGCAGACTGCTACCTTGGCAAAAAGGGAGCGATGATAGACATTGAGGTTCAGAAAGAGGACAAAGATGACCATGAATACCGGGTCTATTACAATGGTGCATCCATTGTGGTAAACAATACGCCGAGAGGAACGAAGAAATTTGCGGATATCCAGCGGGCTGTTGTGATTTACATTTCTGCTTTCGATGTGTTCGGTGAAGGTGAGATGTATTATGAAATCGGCAAGTTCTCCAAAAAGTCGATGACGCCGAGAAGGAGCCCGGTTACAGAAATCTACATCAATACGGAGAACGAAGACAGAAGTGATCCGCGGATGAGCAGAATTGCAGACCTAATGAAAGTCTTTAAGGATCCTGAACGATACGATTTTGATGAGTTTCCGGAATTCTCTCGGAGAAAGAAAGAACTTAAGGAAACAGAGAAAGGAGTGTTGGAATTGAGTAGTGAACTTCAGCAGTTTGTTGATGAAGAGAAGGCAAAAGAGGCTAATGATGCAGTAAAACTTACAGTTTATTTGATGAAAAATGGAAGAGATGATGATATAGAAAAGGCAGAGAAAGATCCATTTTATCTGAAAGAGCTTCTTGCAGAATTCCGCAGTGGCCTGTTGGTTGCGAATTAAATTCACAAATCCGAATAATGATGAATGGACAGCCTAAAGCGCAGATCAGCGATGACACAGGAGATGCAATAGGCATTGTGCTTCCATATGAGAACTATGAAGTGCATGAATACCGATTATAATGGCATCCATCATCGTGGATAATACGCCGGGAAGGATCAAGAAATTCGCAGATATTCAACGGGCAGCTGTGATTTTCATGTCTCTGTTTTTGATGAGTTTCCGGAATTCTCTCGGAGAAAGAAAGAACTTAAGGAAACAGGGAAAGGTGTGTTAAAAGTGATTGGCGAATATCAGCTGAGCAGTGAACTTCAGCAGTTTGTTGATGAAGAAAATGAGAAAGCTTCTAAGGATACAGGAAAACTTATATTTTATTTGATGAAAAAAGGAAGAGTTGATGATGCAGAAAAGGCGATTGAAGATAAATATTATCGTCTAAAGCTCCTTACAGAATTCCGCAATGGCGTGTTGGGCGCGAATTAAAGCCACAAATCTGAACAATGATGAATGGGCAGTCCAAAACGTATATTGGCAATGACACAGGAGATGCGATAGGCATTGTGCTTCTATATGAGAACTATGAAGTGCATGATATAATGGCATCCATCATCGTGGATAATACGCCGGGAAGGATCAGGAAGTTCGCAGACATTAAACGGACGTCTGTGTTATCACACCTCTGTTTTTGATGAGTTTCTGGAATTCTCACAGTGAAAAACAAAAGGAAACAGGGAAAGGTGTGTTAAAAGTGATTGGCGAATATCAGCTGAGCAGTGAACTTCAGCAGTTTGTTGATGAAGAAAATGAGAAGGTTTCTAAGGATACACTAAAACTTACAGTTTATTTGATGAAAAATGGAAGAGAGGAAGATATAGAAAAGGCAGAGAAAGATCCATTTTATCTGAAAGAGCTTCTTGCAGAATTCCGCAGTGGACAGATAGGTGCGAATTAAAGTCACAAATCCGAATAATGATGAACGGGCAGCCCGAAGCGTATATCAGCAATGGCGCAGAAGAGGATGTCAGGAGGGATGACATGAATGGCAGACATGTTCAGATAACCAATTGAGATCTGACCAGATTGCATGTCAACCAATCGCTCGGGAAGTTTTGCTGCTCGGAGGATTCTGTGTTCCAGCTGAACGAATCAAATCACAGGGATGAAGGACGCCCTGTTACTCAGTGACTGTTTGTTAAATCAGATCTCATGCAGCGCCACTCAGATAAATGAAAAAGAATGGGAAGGCCGTTGGCCAGCTGAGGATGGAAGGAAGCTGCTGGGCAAAGGGCTGAAGCGGAACAGGACCAGATGCAGTTCCATGGCGGGAATCCGAAAGATTCTGGCGAATGCATCGGATTCGGGACAGGCAGGGATCTGGAGAGAATAGCATATGCCGGCTTTCACTCAGTCTTTCAAGGAACTGAGTATGAAACGAGGGGCGGGGATTATGGCTAAAGGAAAAGCGGGAGCGCAGCAGATGTGGCTGTGCTCCCATTATTTTTTGTGACAGAATACCAATAATGAGTGAACTATGTTATACTTTTGACGGAGATCGTACAGAATCAAAAACATTGGAACGGCTCTGTCATGCAGCGACAGATTGTTAGAACCGGGTCAGGGCAGCGCCGCTCCGGCAGATGACAAATGAAAGGCACACAAAGGAGGCGTTATTTAATGTCGTTTAAGCTTACCATTATTGGCGCGGGAAGTCTGACATTCGCTCGAACACTTTTTTCGGATATTATGCATGTGCCGGAACTGAGGAATATTGAAGTTGCTTTCACGGATATCAACCAGAAAAACCTCGACATGGTAACGCAGCTCTGTCAGAGGGACCTTGAGGCAAACGGAATTAAGACGAAGATCTTTTCCACGACAGACAGACGTGAAGCACTGCGGGATGCACGCTATATTGTCAACTGTGTTCGAATCGGCGGTCTTGAGGCATTTGAAACAGATATTGATATTCCCCTTAAGTATGGGGTGGATCAATGCGTGGGCGATACCCTCTGCATCGGCGGAATTATGTATGGGCAGCGCGGAATTGCTGCACTGCTGGATTTCTGCAAGGATATACGGGAAGTGGCTGAACCGAATGCGCTTCTTCTGAATTATTCAAACCCCATGGCCATGCTGACCTGGGCATGTCTGAAGTATGGCGGGGTACGGACCATTGGCCTGTGTCATGGAGAGATTCACGGTGAAATGCAGATTGCAGATGTTCTCGGGGCGAAAGACCGCAAGGAACTGGATGTCATCTGTGCAGGGCTTAATCACCAGACATGGTATCTTTCCGTCAAAAAAGACGGTGTGGAAATGAAAGACCGTCTTCTGGAAGGATTTGAAAAGCATCCGGAATACAGCAAGACCGAAAAGGTGCGGATTGATGTACTGCGCCGGTTTGGTTACTATTCGACAGAGTCGAACGGCCATCTCTCAGAATATGTATCCTGGTATCGGAAGCGGCCGGATGAGATTGAAAAATGGATCGATCTCACCAGCTGGATTAACGGTGAGACAGGCGGGTATCTGCGTGTATGCCGGGAAAACCGCAACTGGTTTGAGACGGAATTCCCGAAGCTGCTGGAGGAGCCGCCAAAAGATTATGATCACGATGAACGCAGCAGTGAACATGGAAGTTATATCATTGAAGCGCTTGAGACAGGCCGTGTTTATCGCGGGCATTTCAACGTGATGAATCAGGGAACCATTACCAATCTGCCGGATGACTGTGTCGTGGAGGTTCCGTGCTATGTGGATGGCAATGGCATTTCTGTTCCCAAAGCGGGTCCGCTGCCCATGGGCTGTGCGGCGGTATGCAGCCAGTCTGCCTGGGTGCAGCGGATGGCCATGGAAGCGGCGGTAAGCGGGGATGCAGAACTGCTGAAACAGGCTGCCCTGATGGATCCTCTGACGGGCGCTGTATGTAATCCGCCCGAGATCTGGCAGATGGTGGATGAGATGCTCATCGCTCAGGAAGAGTGGCTGCCGCAGTATGGAAAGGCAATTGCCGAGGCGAAAGAGCGCTTTGCCGCTGGAAACCTGATTCCGACCAGGGCAGGGTATCGTGGTGCGGTACGGCTGAGAGAGAAAACGGCTGAAGAGGTAGATGCCGAGCGGAAAGAGCGCGAATCCAGGGCCAAACGCGAATAGAATGAAAAGGGGAAGTGAACCATGATCATTGAACTGAATGAAGGGAAACTTCAGATCCGCTTTCGTGTAAATGAGGACAAATCGGTCGAACTGGTGAATTTTACGGTTCTTTCAGGGACAGAGGACCTTCCTTTACAGGCGGCGGCAGATGCGGGCGGTTTTGATGTCCCGTTCAAGCCGAAACAGTTTCTTGCCGCACATGTGACGGGGGAGTCCTCCGGCGGTTTTCACGCCGGGAAACACGATGCGGGCAGTCTTTCGCCGCAGTGGCGGTACAGGGACCACCGGATTGAAACCCTTGAACACGGGAAACGGTTAACCCTTTTTGTGGAGGCACAGAACGGACTTGCGGCAGACTATGTTCTTGAAACGTTCGAGGACCTGCCCATTGTCAGATCCTGGGCAACCCTGATCAACCGGTCTGACGCGGATATCGGCATTGAATACTGTTCCTCCTTCTTCTATCAGGGAATTGGAAAGAACCGGACCTCGTCCAACTATGATGCGCTGCAGATATATGTTCCGCATAACGGATGGGCCAATGAGGCACAATGGCAGAATGTGACAGCGTCGAATCTGGGACTGTCTCACATGCCTCTGGAAGGATACAGCCTGCCGGATAAAGGAAACAGCCGGTTTTATTATGGCAGCACGGATTCCTGGTCGACCAGTGAACATCTGCCCATGGGAATCGTGCGTGATCCGGAATCAAACGAAGTGTTTTTCTGCCAGATTGAACATTCCGGGGCGTGGGAGATCGAGTATGGCATGGGAGACGGAAAGAACCTGTATGTATGTCTTCTTGGCCCCAGCAACGACAGTGCCTGGTGGAAGAATCTGAAACCCGGCCAGAGCTTTACAACCGTTCCTGCTGCATTCGGAACCGATATTGGCGGGATTGATGAGGCAATTGCGTGCCTGACGGAATACCGGCGGCGGATTCGTCGTCCCAATCCGGATGATGAACATTGTTATGTGGTATTCAATGACTACATGAACTGCCTTTTCGGCGATCCGACGGAGGAGAAGGAAAAGAAAATCATAGACCTTGCCGCGGCTCTCGGCTGTGAGTATTACTGTCTTGACTGCGGATGGTATGACAGCGGTCCGTGGTGGGACAAGGTAGGTGAGTGGAAGGAAAGCCCGGAGCGTTTCCCGAACGGCCTGAAGAGTCTCTATGAATATGCCAGAAGCAAGGGACTCAGGATGGGCATGTGGCTTGAGATTGAGGTCATGGGAACACAGTGTGAACTGCCCAAGCATCTGCCGGATGACTGGTTTATCTGTACGCATGGAAAGCGCCGCATTGAGAACAAGCGTTATCTGCTGGATTTCCGCAATCCGGCGGTTCGTCAGTACTGTACGGACACGGTGGACAGACTCATTGAAACGTATGGGTGTGAATTCTTCAAGATTGACTATAACTGTACGACCGGACCGGGAAGTGATCTCAATACGGACAGCATGGGAGATGCGATGCTGGAACACTATCGGGCACTCTATGACTGGATCCGGAGTGTCTATGAGAAGCATCCGAACCTGGTGATTGAAAACTGTGGTTCCGGTGCCCAGCGCATGGACTACGGCATGCTCAGTCTCCACAGTCTGCAGTCTACTTCGGATCAGACAGATGTTCTTTCCAACGCGTACATTGCCGTCAACGTGGCCTCTGCCGTGACCCCGGAGCAGGCCGGAATGTGGGTTTACCCGTATGAGGATGACCGTGAGCATGTGATCTTCAACATGGTCAACGGTTTGCTGCTGAGACCCTATATCAGCGGAAATGTCTGGAAGATGACCCCGGCGAATTTTGAACTGTTCCGGGAAGGGATTGCCCTGTACAAGAAGATCCGCGGAGAGCTGACGGGGATGGTTCCGTTCTTCCCGCTGGGATTCGGAAAGGTCAACAATGCACAGCTGGCCTATGGGGTACATAATCAGGAAAAAGCGTATCTGGCTGTATTTGCAGTCCATACCGGTACGGTTGAGGTTCCGCTGGCAGCACTGAAGGGAAAGACGGCGGAATGTAAGGTCATTTATCCGGAATCAAGGGACTGCGAAATGATGATTGCTGACGGGAATCTGGTGGTGAACATGCCGCAGACAAAGTGTGCCCGTCTGATTGAAATCCGTTATGAATTGTAACTGAATCATTTTTCAGGGCAGGGATTAAGGAAAATCCCTGCCCTGTTTGCCTGTGGGAACCGGAACGGAGGATGTGGTCATTCCCCGCAGGAGACAAGGAACCGAAAAGTATGGCATTGACAAATCTTTCCGGAGTTTATTGTAAAATTAAGGAAGATTATCATTGACTATTTTGTCAGTTTTGATATAATGCATATGGATTGAAAGACCTGTTTTGGAAAATGTTGGTTTTATGCGCCGAAAATGCGCTAAAATATTTATTTATTTTAAAGGAGGTCTTGGTTGTATGTCGAAAAAATGGCTGTCTCTGTTGATTGCACTTGCGATGATGCTCACCGTTTTCAGTGCACTGGCAGACTTCACCCCTGTCCCGGTTGGCTCGACCGGGAATGGAACCCGTGAGTATGTAGAACCCCCTGAGGGCGACTGGAAAACGCCGTATTCCGAGATTGTGAATATTCGCACAGTTAAGGGACAGGGCGCGGATGTTGTTTTTGAAGCCGGCGAAAGCCAGTCCAACAATGAATGGACCCGCGGCTGGTACAATGATCTGGGGATTGAGGTTACCTACGACTGGATTGATGAAGGAAACACCCAGTATACCCAGAAACTCAATATGACCATCTCTACCGGCAATCTCCCGGATGTATTCCGTGTGAATTACATCCAGTTCCGTCAGCTGATGAAGGCCGGGCTGATCCAGGATCTGACCGAGGTCTACAATAAGTACACCTCTCAGCGTATCCGGGATTATGAGAAGACGGATCCGGATACCATCAAGCTGACCACGATCGACGGAAAGATCTATGGCATCCCGATCTATTACTATGGCGTTATCGACAATCCGCGCTATATGTGGGTCCGCAAAGACTGGTACGAAGAGGAAGGCTCTCCCGAAATCAAGACCGTTGAGGAATTCGAGAAGCTGGCCAAGACGATCGTTGAGAAGCACTGCAGCTATGCGATTTCTGTCGACAATACGCTGGATTATCTGTTCATGACCGGTCCGATGTTCAATGTGTATCTTGGACAGCCGAGTCAGGGCAACTATTTCTGGTACAAAGACGATACCGGACGCATTAAGGCCGGCATCGCTCATCCGGAATTCAAGACAGCGCTTGAGTACTGGGCATAGTGGTATCAGGATGGCATCCTGAGCCCCGACTTCATGAACTATGATTACAATGGCATGAACGAAGAGCTGGTAACCGGCCGTGCCGCCTTCCAGCCTTTCTATCAGTGGCAGGGCTGGCTGAACGGACCGAACCTGGTTGCCGCTCAGAACAGCAATGACGCTTACATGATTCCGCTCCAGTTCCCGACCGTTGATGGCTCTCAGGTTCTGGGACAGGTCGGTTTCCCGAACGCCGATGTGATTGTTGTCAGCAAGGACTGCAAGAACCCTGCGGCAGCCATGAAGCTTCTGAGCTATACCGACTATATCATGTTTGACCCCAACACGGTTCTGACCGATGAGCAGTTCAAGGGCTTCACCGACGGACAGCGCGAGCATGTTCCGGGCGCCTTTGAAATCCTTGACCCGCAGGCGGATATGATTCAGTTCGAGCATGTTCTCAAGGCCATCAAGACCGGCGATACCAGCGAACTGTTCACCTCCGGCATGAAGAAGAAATATTCCGACTCCATCAGCTGGATCAACGAGAAGAACACCGGCGGCCTTGGCGCGTTCTGCCAGCAGGGCTTCGATGGCTGCTCCTATGACCTGGCCAAGTATCTCCTTGACAACGACTATGTCAAGCGGACGGACATGTGGGGACCGACCCCTGAGGCTTTCGACGAGACCGTCAATACCATGGATATCATCTCCACCGGTGTTTCCGAAATCGTCATGGGCATCCGTCCTGTGGAAGATTATGACCAGATCCTGGCTGAATGGTATGCAGCCGGCGGTCAGATCATGGAAGACGCTGTGAATGCAGAATACAATAAGTAAGCACTGCGTGTTCTCATTCAAAGAACGATAATCCTCCGAATAAAAGCATAAGAGGCTTGCAAACTGCTAGCTTGCAGTATCCTGCAAGCCTCTTTCCTTTAACAGATGACATTCAGTCGGCAGGACAGTTCACTGCACAGACAAGGAGCGGCCCTGCCGCGCGCGACAGTTCGTTGAATCCGGGCCTTGTGCAGTGCTGCTCCGGCACACGACAACAGTTAGGCCCCAAGAGGAGGGATGCCGATTGCTTAACAAGTTTAAAAAGACGCTGAAAAGGGACTGGCCTTTTCTGCTCATGCTGCTCCCCGGTGTTATATTGACGGCCATTTTTTCCTATGGTCCTCTGTACGGCATTATCATGGCGTTCCAGGATTTCAACCCTGGCCTGGGCTTTGCCGGATCCAAATGGGTCGGGCTGGATAATTTCAGACTGATTTTTAAGCAGGCACAGTTCCTGAACACCATCTACAATACCTTCTTCATTTCGATCATGAAGATCATCTTTCAGACCCTTGCCTCCGTTGTTTTTGCTCTTCAGCTGAATGAGATTCGCAACAACGGCGCCAAGCGTCTGTTCCAGACCATCGTGTACATTCCAAACTTTGTTTCCTGGGTTATCATGGCGGGCATTCTGCTGAACCTGCTGGCCACGGATGGCATTGTCAACCAGATGCTGAAAGTCTTTGGTGCCAAGCCGGTACAGTTTATTTCCAATCGGAAAGTATTTCCGTGGACCCTTATCTTTACGGACATGTGGAAGACATTCGGCTTTGGTACGGTTGTGTATCTGGCGACGATGACCTCCATTGATCCGGAACTGTATGAATCTGCCATTATTGACGGTGCCGGAAGATGGAAGCAGACACTGTACATTACACTGCCGATGCTGGTGCCGATTATCATCCTGATGACCGTGCTTGCCCTTGGCAATGTGCTCAGCGCCGGTTTCGACCAGGTATATAACCTGTATTCACCGGTTGTCTATCCGACGGGTGATATCATTGATACATATGTTTACCGTCTCGGTCTGCAGAACGGCAAGTACGCGATCGGTACGGCTGTCGGCCTGTTCAAGTCAGTGGTCTCAACGGTTCTGATTTCCGCTTCACTGATCATTGCCTATAAGACCGCCAATTACAAGGTGTTCTGAGATAGGAGGCAAAGTATGAAGTATAAAAGCACAGGTCAGAGAGTATTTAATGTCATCAACTATATTCTCGTCATTCTGGTATGTCTTACCTGTTTCCTGCCTCTTCTCAATACACTGGCAATTTCCTTCAGTGCACCCTCTTATGTGGCATCCGGACAGGTATACTTCCTGCCGAAAGGCTTTACAACCCAGTCCTATGAGTTTGCCATTAACAACGGCAAATTCCTGAGGGCGTTCCTGGTAGCCATTGAACGCTGCGTCCTTGGTGTGTCGATTAACCTGTTTATGATGATCACCACAGCGTACCCGCTTTCAAAGACGAAAAAACAGTTTGCCGCGAGAAATTTCTTCATGGCGTTCTATGCGTTTACCATGCTCTTTGGCGGCGGTCTGGTTCCCTGGTACATCCTGATGAACAACCTGCACCTCCTCAACAGCATCTGGGCGCTGGTGCTCCCGCTGTCTGTTCCGGTGTCCAACATGGTCATCCTGATGAACTTCATGCGCAATCTGCCGCCGGAGATTGAGGAGGCAGCCATGATCGACGGCGCCGGCTATTTCCGGATTCTGGTCTCCATCCTGCTTCCGGTTCTAAAGCCCTCACTGGCCACCGTCGGCCTGTTCTCCTTCGTGTATCACTGGAATGACTGGTTCCAGGGGGCGCTTTTCATGAACAATCCCAACAATTATCCGCTGCAGACGTACCTCCAGACCCTTCTGACCAATTTCCGTGATATTCTGCGGCAGTCCGGATCGGACTACTATTCGCTGCTCTCCCGCATGAACGAGCAGACCGGCCGCGCAGCACAGCTGTTCCTCGGTCTGGTACCGATCCTGGTTGTCTATCCCTTTGTCCAGAAATACTTTACAACGGGTCTTGTCATGGGCAGCGTCAAGGGCTGATTGTCTCACCACGTTCTTCACACAGGAACAGGAAAACCGAATAATAAGACAGAGCGGCTCAAATGGCGTAAGACATCTGAGACCGCTCTGCTGTTTATTGCTCAACAAGAAACATTACGACACTGTGCGGGAATAGTCAGTGGAATTCAGGCAGCCAATGGCCGTGTGCCTCGATCAGGTCATCGCACATATGGACGATGTCATCAATGGAGAGCTCGGAACCGGCGTGCGGGTCCATCATGACCGCCTGATAGATGTACTCTTTCCTCAGCGTGCGGGCCGCTTCGATGGTCAGAAGCTGGACGTTGATATTGGTCCGGTTCAGTGCGGCGCACTGCTCAGGGAGATCCCCGATGACCGTGGGCTGGATGCCGCTGCTGTCGACCAGGCAGGGGACCTCGACGCAGGCGTTTGCCGGCAGGTTGGTGATCAGGCCGTGGTTGAGGACGTTTCCGCCGATCTTTGTGGGCACGTTGGTTTCCATGGCTTCCATGATATAGCTGGCATATTCATGGGTTCTCTTGTGGCTGAGAAGCGGATTCTTTGTGAGTTCATGGCCGCGGGCTTCCCAGTCCTGAATCTGATGGATACAGCGGCGCGGATACTCATCCAGCGGAATATTGAAGCGGTCGATGAGCTCCGGATAACGGTCCTTGATGAACCAGGGGGTATATTCGGAATTGTGCTCACTGGACTCGGTGATGTAGTAGCCGAAGCGGCGCATCAGTTCCAGCCGGACCATGTCGCTGTGCTTGCCGGTGGTTTTGTAGGTGTTGTAGTCCTCTTCAAGCCGCTTCAGCCAGAATTCGTTGAGATCCTCGCCCCGGGTCAGATGGGCGATCCGCTCCTCGAGGGTACCGATATCCAGTTTTCCCTCGTTATACAGGAGTGCGCGCCGCTTGATTTCCGGGTACAGGTCCACGCCGTCTCTGGTACATTCAAGGAGCCATGCCTGATGGTTGATGCCGGCGATTTTCCACTGAACAGAGTCATCATAGTCCATGCCCAGTTCCTTGAGAAGGGTAGAGGCACAGACCTGTACGCTGTGACAGAGGCCGACTGTTTTGATGCCGGTCATGCGCAGCATGGCGCCGGTCAGCATGGCCATGGGATTGGTATAATTGAGGAACCAGGCATTCGGGCAGACCTCTTCCATATCCCGGGCAAAATCCAGCATGACGGGGATGGTCCGAAGGGCCCGGAATACACCGCCAACGCCCAGGGTATCCGCAATGGTCTGGCGCAGACCATATTTTTTGGGAATTTCAAAATCAGTGATCGTGCAGGGATCATATCCGCCGACCTGAATGGCATTGACCACATAATTGGCGCCCCGAAGCGCCGCTTTGCGCTGATCGACGCCCAGATATGCCTCAATATGTGCCTTGCTGCCGTTGTTCCGGTTAATGGCTTCCAGCATGGCTTTGGATTCATTCAGCCGCGTCGCGTCAATGTCATACAGGGCAATGGTACTCTCTTCCAGTGCAGGGGTCATCATACTGTCGCCCAGCACGTTCTTGGCAAAGACCGTGGAACCTGCACCCATAAAGGTAATCTTTGGCATGTTCGTCCTCCTGTTTGATTTAATCGGAAAGAAAACGCTTTCCTGCTGACTTCATTTTACTGGAAATGTGCCGGCAGAACAAGAGGCTTTTCTTTTGATTTCAGGCCTTCTGGCAGGCAGTGCACGGCGGATCAGTTTGTTCGAATCAATCGGAAAAGGGAAAGGAGTTCGCAATGGAAAGAATCGTCTTTGATGAAATGGGGATGCACATCTGTTTTCGGGTAAACGATGACAAAACGGTGGAACTGACGGACTTTTCTGCCGTAAGCGGCAGTCAGGAACTGAGGCCGATTCCTCCGTTTATCTTTGGATACCGGGATGTTCACGGGCTGATATCCGTCCAGATCGACGGGGAATCCAGCAACGGCATGAATGCATACAAGCATAATGCAGGCAGTGAAAACGGGAAACTGCTGTACCAGAGCCATTCGGTTTCCTCCTGTTCAGACGGAAAGCTGCTTGAGATGATTCTGGAAACGCCGAAAGGGCTCCGGGTTCGGTATTTCATGCGCTTTTATGAAGGAATCCGCATGGTCAGAACCTGGGGAACACTGGAAAATACCGGGACGGAGCCGATCGGGGTGCAGTATGTGACCTCATTTTACTACGAGGGAGTGTGTAAGAACGGACAGAAGCTGTGCTTTGACAAGGCGGAGTTTCTGGTTCCGAGGAGCAACTGGAACAATGAGGCCCAGTGGCACACCATTGATGCCACCGATGCCGGACTTTCCCGTATGGGTGTGGCAGGACATGGCCTGTACGGAACGTCCAATAACCGCTTTCACTACGGAAATGCGGGATCCTGGTCAACCTGTGAGTACATGCCCATGGGGATGATCCGGGACCCCGAGACGGGGGAAATGCTGTTTTTTGAAATCGACTATTCCGGCTCCTGGGAGATTGAAATCGGCTCCTCCATGGATACGACGATGTACCTGGCGCTGATGGGTCCCAATGATGAGCATCAGTGGTGGAAGTGCCTGAAACCGGGGGAATCCTTTACCACCGTACCGGCAGCCATTGGCGTTCTGATCGGCGATGAAAGCGACGCGGTACGGGAAATGACCCGGTATCGGCGCCGAATCTGCCGGCCTGTCCCGGAAAGTGAACGGACAGCACTGATTTTCAACGATTATATGAACTGCCTGCTGGGGGATCTGACAGAGGAAAACGAGCGGAAATGCATCGATGAGGCGGCACGTCTCGGCTGTGAATATTACTGCATGGATGCCGGCTGGTATGATGCCGGATTCTGGTGGGACAGCATCGGGGAATGGAAAGAATCGCCGGAACGGTTTCCGAACGGACTGAAGGCACTGTATGAATACGCCCGGTCCAAAGGGCTTAAAATGGGCATGTGGCTTGAGATTGAGAATATGGGCATTGCCTGCAAACTGGCGCAGACGCTGCCGGATGACTGGTTTTTCTGCCGGCATGGGAAAAGGGTGATCAACAACAAGCGGTATGTGCTGGATTTCAGAAATCCGGATGTACGGAACTATTGCCGCTCCGTGGTGGACCGGCTGATCCGGGATTACGGCTGTACATATTTCAAGGTGGATTACAATGTCACGACCGGAATCGGGAGCGATCTGCATTCGGACAGTTTCGGGGATGCGATGCTGGAACACTACCGGGCACTGTATGACTGGTACAGGGATATCTTCAGGACCTATCCCGACCTGATCATTGAAACCTGCGGCTCCGGCGGTCAGCGGATGGATTACGGGATGCTTCAGCTGTTCAGCCTGCAGTCGGTCAGTGACCAGACCGATTACCTGTATCATTCATTTATCGCGGCCAACGTGGCCTCCGCGCTGACGCCGGAACAGGCGGGAACCTGGGTGTATCCCTATGAGGATGACCGGGAACATGTCATTTACAATGTGGTCAACGGCCTGCTTCTGCGGCCTTATTGCAGCGGAAAACCCTGGATGTTGTCGCCGGAAAACTGGGCACTGTACAGGGAAGGGATGGAGGTATACAAATCGATTCGCAGCCGTACCTGCCAGATGACCCCGTTCTTCCCGCTGGGCTTTACGACGTTCAAATCCCCGGTGCTGGCGTACGGCCTCAGGGATGAGAACGGCGCATATCTCTCCGTCTTTGCTCCCTATACGGATCATGCTGAAATTCCGCTTGATCATGTGCCGGAATTTACGGATGTCCGGGTGCTGTATCCCGATCAGGCGGCGTGTGACTTTACCATCCGGGATGGGATATTGCATGTTCAGCTGCCCCAGGCCGGCTGTGCCAGAACGTTCGAACTGAAACGAAAGGAAGGAACGAAATGAATTATCCCACATTTCTGAGTGAAGTGGACCGAATGAGCGCTGCCCTTGATGCGGAGGCACTGAGAGCATTCGTTCATGAACTGGCCCGAACCATTCCAGAAAACGAACGGTTTCGTTTTCTGGATGTGCTGAAAAGCGCTTCCGTCTGTCCGGAGGAAAAGACGGAAAACGAAACAGAGGAGAACGGGGAGCTTTGTAATCAGGCTGACCAGGTGATAGAAACGCTTGAGGAAATTCAGGAAGAGCGGGCGCTGGAGAGCAAGTACAACGAGGAATGGGATGAATGGCAGGGAGAGGGTGACGAATTTATATTTACGGATCCTGATGGCATCCTGGATGACATTGAAGAGGCAATCAGGGTCATGCATCAGTGCCTGGATCAGGAGCGGTTTGATAAGGGCGAAGAACTGGCACAGGCCCTGTCAGAACTGTTCGTTCTGGTCACAGGAGATTATGAGGATACGATGACCCTTCCTGAACTTGTCGCAAACGATCTCCTTAAGATTAATCTGAAGAAGACAGTAAAGGAAGCCGTGTATCTGACGTGTATGGGCACACCGCCTGCAGAGCGTGCGGAGGCGATGCTAGCGGTGCTGCAGAACTTCAGAGAGGATTCGATCAGTCTTGATGAGATTCTGCAGACGGGGAGAAAGGAAATAGATCTCTCATCTTTTCTTCCGTCCTGGATCGAAGTCCTGGCAAAGAGACAGGGAAATACAGCAGGCACGCTGCTGCTGGAAGCGCAGGAAATGCTCCGGGATAAAGAGGCGGCACTTAAGATGGCCAGCCGCTATGCCGGGAGTCAGCCGATTCTGTATAAACGGCTTCTGGAGAAAGGAATGGAAAAGACGGATCCAAAAGAATTGCTGCAGATTGGCCTGCGCGGAATAAAAGAAGTCCCGGAAAGACATCCGGTCAGGGTGGAAATTGCACTGCTGACAGCTGGAATTGCCCTGAAAGCGCAGGACAGGGAAGCCGCGGAACAGTGCTGGA
>JAGAHV010000255.1:0-28122 GCA_017626895.1 Clostridia bacterium
GGTGCCGTGCTGATCTTCCTGCTGGTGGAAACCGTAAGGTTTACCGTTCGGAAAAAGACCCGTGCACTGGAAAAGAAGCATCGGGAAACAATGACATTTGTCAGTGAGATCACCGAGGCCTTTGCAAAAGTCATTGATATGAAGGATGAATACACGAAGGGACATTCCAATCGTGTGGCGGATTATACCGCCTTGCTGGCCACGGAGCTGGGCTATGACAAGGAGACGGTGGATAAGTATTATCGAATCGCGCTCCTGCATGATATCGGCAAGATCGGTGTGCCCAAGGAAGTCCTCAACAAGCCCGGAAAACTGACAGATGATGAATTCAAGAAAATTAAGGAACATACGACGATCGGATATGAGGTTCTGAAGAACATCAGCATCATGCCGGAGCTGTCCGTCGGTGCACAGGCGCACCACGAGCGTCCGGACGGCAGAGGTTATCCGAACCATCTGAAAGGGGACGAGATTCCCCGTGTGGCTCAGATCATCGCGGTGGCAGACTGCTTTGATGCCATGTATTCAGACCGCCCCTATCGGAAACGCATGAACTTTGACAAAGCGGTTTCCATCATCAAGGAAGTTTCAGGAACGCAGCTGACGCCGGATGTGGTGGATGCCTTCCTGCGTCTGGTCGACAAAGGGCTGCTTCGTGCAGAAGATGATGACGGCGGCGGAACCACGGAGAACATTGACAACATCCGCAAGTAATGTGCAGGACATATTTCGTCTGCAAAGACGACAGAAAGAGCGCTTCTACGGAAGCGCTCTTTCTGAAAAAAAGGTCGAAGAAGTTGCCCTGTCGCGTAGCAGCAGGAGTGAGAATACAGAGAATGAAATTTGAAATCATTAAGCCCTTAAACGGCGAGTGCCCGGAAATGACAGGCAAGGAATTGGGATGGCTTATTATCTGTGAAAGTGTTGCCTTTTGCTGGTATGGCCTGATGAAGACAGATGACTTTGCCAGGCTGTTCCACATAAAATATCCGGAAATGGACCCGCGAACGATACGGGACGCATACATTCATTTTTATTATACTGAGGAGGAGCCAGAAGAGGAAGGCGAAGATATGGCTTGATGGGAAACGATTCTGACTCCGATGGTGGATGAAAACGGGGTAGAGTACCTGGCCGGGGAGGATTTGGCAGAGGTTCCAAGAGCCCTGGAGTCATTAGCGGCCGTTCATGAAAAAAACCCGATGTATCTGCCGGAAGAGGAGGAGATGATCGAGTTTTATCACTATGGCTTCTGCCCCAGCAATGAAATAATCGTGGATTGCATTGAAACGCTTTCAGCGCTTTTGGACATTCGTAAAGCCAAAAAGGCAGAATACCTGAGGGAAACCTTGGAAGAGGTGGAGAATGGTATCAGAAACCTTGAGAAAAAAAACGGACCATTTACAACGAAGGAAAAGGGGAAGGCATACCGTAATTTATTCGCGGAACATATCATCAAAAATGAAATGCGGCTGCTTGAAAGAAACTATGATTTAGGCGAAATCATGAACGACATTATCGAATCGATTCCGTTCAAAACGGGTTCGCGTCAAGAAGTGATTAAACAGCTGAACGATGTTTTTGGGCATACACACCTGCCTGGAAATAACGGAAATACCCCTTACCAGCTGACCGTCCTCGCGAATCAGCAAAAACAGCCTGAATCCTGAACGCTGGAAGCATGGGAATACGGGTTAGGGAGCAGGAGATTGGTTTGCCTGCCTGAACGTTTCGGCGGCCAATTGATTCGCAGCCGTGGAAAAGTAGGCATCCTGAAAAGCTCCCGACGATTGTCGGGAGCTTTCGTCTGTTCTGAATGGTTACAGGGCTTATCCGGGGCGCGAGGAAGGAAACAGTATTTACTCGGTCTGCTCGATATCCATGCGGAGTTCCTTGCAGTGACGAAGGACAATGGTGGCATCTTTGCCCATGGTGCAGTCGATAAACCGGAGATTGCGGGCCTCATAACCGGGAACATCAAAGCCGGTCAGGTCAATGCAGGGCATGGCATGCAGCTCGGGTTCCCAGTAATTGCGGGCCCAGCCGGTCAGATGGACACGCTCACAGACCATGTCGGAGAAGACGGGCGGGACAGGGCTGCCTTCGCCGTCGTCATTGTACAGAACGGCACAGCACAGGAAACGGGAGAGACGGCAGTCCCGGACGGTGATGTTTCTGACATAGCCGCCCCGCTTTTTCGTTCCCTTGATCTGGATGCCGTAGAGGGAGTGCTCAAGATCACAGTCCCAGATATGGACATCTTCCACACCGCCGCTCATTTCACTTCCGATGGCGATTCCCAGACCGAATGCACTCTTGCAGTCGAAAATCCGGATGTTCCGGGTTGGACGGTTAATGGCATTTCCCTCCGGGTTCTTGCCGCTCTTGATGGCGACAGAGTCATCCCCGGTATGGAACTCACAGGCAAACAGGGTACAGTTTTCGCTTGAATCGGGGTCCCATCCATCGCCGTTCCACACCTCCTCGGACCGGAAGGTGCAGTGATCCGTGATGATTTTCCGGCTGTAGATCATATGGACGTTCCAGCTGGCCCCGTTTTCCAGTGTCAGGCCGGAGATCCGGATGTTTTCGCAGTTGCTCAGGTTGATCAACCGGCCCCGTGCACGGCCGGGAATGGTATCATCATTCTCGCATTCCCTGACCTTGTCACCCAGGGCGGCGAGGTAATCTTTCAGCCGCTCCTGCTCGGTTTCAATGGTCCGCATGGCTAGGCTCTGTCCGCCGCCGCAGATCTTCCCGGCGCCGTAAATCCAAACATTTCGGCAGTTCGGACCGGCGGCATGATCAAGCGTGCCCAGGTTCAGAAGGCTCTGATAGCACTCCTGTTCAACGCCTTCAAAGCGGCTCCAGATCTTCGGGAGGTAATCCTCCGGATTCGCCGTTCCCTGAATTGTGGCGTCCCTGTCCAGGTATACCTTCATATTGCTGTGAAGCCGCAGGGCACCGGTCAGATAGGTGCCTGCCGGAAACCAGACCTCCTCATCCCTGCCGCAGGCGTCCAGGGCAGCCTGCAGGGCCGCTGTATCCATGGTCCTGCCGTCGCCGGCGGCACCGAAATCCCGCACGTTGAGGCGTCTGGGCGTTTTGGCCATGGTGATGAGTCCCTCGCCGATCAGGGCATCGCCTGTTCTTACGCAGACCTGATAACTTTCCCCGGGCTGCAGGTCACAAAGGGTACAGTGGGTATGGCTGACCGTGTCCCGGATTTCATTGTTCAGCAAAACGGTATACCGGGCACCGACCTGCGCTGCCTGATCCCACCACAGGGTCAGCTGTGTATCTGAAACCGAGTAAAACAGATTCATACTTGTTCCTTTCCGGAATGGATCCTTGCTGAATAAAAAGGGATTGTCCCCTTACAGATGGAAGATGACAATCCCGCAGATAATAATCAGGTTTCCGAGAATTTTCCTCTTGGTCAGAGGTTCCCGGAAAAAGAGGTAACTGAAGACCAGAATAATGGGATAGCCGAGCGCCTCAAGAATCGGACCGCTTTTGACGTTCAGCCCGAGCCGGTAGGCCAGAATAAAGAGGAGCGTGGACAGGACCATCATTCCATAGCCGACGACGACACGAACATTGAGATACTGCCGGATAAGAGAGGGGTAGGTCCGGTTTGCCGCTGACTTGAGAAGCAGCTGGGAAACGGAGGCGACCACGACGGCAGAAAGCGCGGCAGCAGCAGGAAGAAAACTATTCATCTGTAATCACCACCAGTGTACCGACGATGACGAGAACGACGCCGATGAGATTAGCGGGCGTGATGGACTCGCCGAAAAACAGCCTTGCCCAGAGCATGGACCAGAAGAGGGCGGTTGCCCGGCTGGCATAGGCCGTGGTCAGGTCAAGGCGCTGAATCATCTGCTGCCAGAGCACCGCATACAGGCCCAGCAGGAGAATTTCCCCTCCGTAAGCCAATATATAGGGAAGACTGGCAAAGGGATAATTGGAGGCGATCTTGCTCATCACGTTGGAAAGGGAATACAGGATGACAATCAGCTGCAGGGCAAGGAGGAGCAGCCATCTGGAACGGGTCTGTTTCATTCGTCATCCTCCACATGGAGCATCTGCAGAAGGGCAGCGCGGTCCTCACCGGTGAGAATATAGAATCCGTAACGGGTGGAACTGTCCGTCACCTCATCCTCCTGGGATACGGCGATTTCGCTTATCCGGTAAACGGATTCAGGACTGGTACGCATTGTTTCCGTAAAATGGTCAAAATCCGCCTGATTGAAAACAAAGCGGATCGCGGAACAGGCGTGATGCGGCATGGGTTCAAACGAGGGCGGGATGCCCAGCGCGGTATCCAGAACCTGTCCCACAAAGTCAATGCCCGTCGAGAGGGGGACAAGGTCACTGCCGATACAGTCACCGCCCATGCGGGCACCGATTTCAATCAGCTGAATCCGGCCGGTATGGGGTTCAATCCGGAATTCGGAATGGGAGGCACCGCAGGTAACATGGAGGGCATCCAGCCCTTTGAAGACGGTTTCCTGCACGTCCTGAAGCATTTTCTCCGAAAGGCCGGAGGGCTCGATGTGGGCGGTTTCGATGAAGTGCGGCGCGCCGGTGGTGTATTTCCTGGTCACCGCCAGCATCGTGTGCCGGCCCTGATCCGTGATGCATTCGCAGCTGTATTCCTTTCCGGTCAGGAAGGATTCGACGATGGCCGCGTGTTCAAAGGACTGGCTGCAGGCCTGCTCAATGGCCTTTCTGAGCAGTGCGGTGTCCCTGGCGGTGATCTTGCAGACGCCGCGGCTTCCGGAACGGTCGGTGGGTTTGACAATGGCAGGCACCTCTACCGTATCCAGAATCCGCTCAAGTTCCGCCTCTGTGAGGCCGGGCGTGGCGCGGACGAATCGCGGGACAGACAGCCCGGCATCTAGAAATGCCTGACGCATGTCCACTTTGTTGGTGGCGATCCGGGCCGTTTCCGGCGGATTCGAGGGAAGGTGAAGGGCATCGGCGATGGCATCGACCGCAATGGCGGCCAGGTCCGACCCGATGGAGCACACCGCATCAATTCCGATTTCCCGGCATTTTTCCAGAATCGCATCGATCTCCACAATGGAGATGGGGTAGAAGTGACTGGCGGTGCGCTCACCAATGGAGCCGTCCTGCCAGGCAAAGACATGGGTTTCATATCCCCGGGCATTGGCCGCAAGAATAAGCGGATTCTGAAATTCATTTGCCCCGATAATGGCAACTTTTTTCACGGATGAATCATCACTTTCTGTCATTGACTGGGATTTCCGAATCAGGCATTTTGCCGCCGGGAACGTTCAGCTCCGTCCGGACGACATACTGGGGACGGTGCTTCACCTCATCAAAGATGTTCCCGATGTAAATGCCCAGGATGCCCATGAACTGCAGCAGAATGCCGCCAAGGAAATACATGGACACGATGGTGCTGGTCCAGCCGTCCGGCACATCGCCGGTGGTGAAATAGACGATGACTTTCCAGACGATATACAGAAACGACAGAATGGAAATCAGGAAACCGAGACGGATGGCAATCAGCAGGGGTTTATTTGACTGAGAGGTGATCATCTGGGTGGCCAGCTTGATTTTCCGCCCCAGATTGTAAGAGGATTCCCCGGCAAACCGCGGGTCCGCTTCAAAATCAATGGTGGTCTGCTTATAGCCCAGCCAGTGCAGGACGAGGGTAAAGGAGCGGTTCTGTTCCGGCATGCTGCGGAACTGGTCAATCACGGCTTTCCGGCAGAGGCAGAGATTGGAGGTTTCCCCGTCAAAGTGACCGTCGGTGAAATAGTCGTAAACCTTATAGAACATTTTGGACAGGAAAATGACAAGGCCTTTATCCTTGCGGTCCTTGCGTCTTGCCAGAACGATGTCATATCCTTTCTGGGCTTCCTTATAAAGGTCCAGAATGGCCTCGGGAGGATCCTGCAGATCGCAGTCAAGGAGGGCCGTCCAGTCGCCGCTGGCATATTCCATTCCGGCGGTGGTGGCCGAGAGCTGTCCGAAGTTCCGGGAAAGATCCAGACCGATCACGTGGGAATCGGCTTTGCAGACTTTCTCGATTTCAGCCCAGGATCCCTTCGGGCAGGCGTCATTGACCAGGACAATCTCATAATCCGGCGTGATTTTCGTAATGGTATCCCGGAGGCGGGTATAAAGGGGTTCAATGGCCTCGGGGCAGCCGTATACCGGAACAACAGCAGATATTCTCATGATTGAACCTCATTAAAATAGTCTTTGGTATGCCGGATGACCTGTTCCACCGCATCCTCCGGAATGCCATAGTAGATGGGAAGACGAACCAGACGCTCGGATTCGGCTGTCGTGTATCTGTCCTCCCCATGGAAGCGGCCGTACCGAAGACCGGCGGGGGCAGAGTGGAGGGGAATATAGTGGAAGACGGTTTCAACCCCGTGTTCCCTCATGTACCGGATATACGCCTGCCGGTCATCCAGATCGCGGCACTTAATGTAGAACATGTGGGCATTGTGCCTGCATTCCGGCGGGACTGTGGGCAGATCAATCCGTTCCGCATCCGAAAGGTACCGGAGCTCACGGAAATAGGTGTTCCAGGTGGCAAGCCGGTTTTCATTGATCACATCGGCCCCTTCAAGCTGTCCCCACAGGTAGGCAGCGCTCAGTTCGCTGGGCAGATAGCTGTCGCCAAAGTCGACCCATGTATACTTATCGATCTGGCCCCGGTAAAATTTGGACCGGTTGGTTCCTTTTTCCCAGAGAATTTCTGCCCGTTCATTATAGGCAGGATCCTGGATGAGCAGTGCACCGCCCTCGCCCATGGAGTAGTTCTTGGTTTCATGGAAGGAATAGCAGCCGAAAACGCCCATTGTACCCAGAGCACGTCCTTTATAGGTACTCATGACGCCCTGGGCGGCATCTTCTACCACGATCAGGTTATGCCGTCTGGCGATTTCCAGAATGGTATCCATTTCGCAGGAAATGCCGGCGTAGTGCATGACCATGATGACCTTTGTCCGATCCGTAATGGCCTCTTCGATACGGTTTTCATCGATATTCATCGTATCCGGACGGATGTCAACAAAGACCAGGCGGGCACCGCTCAGCACCGCAGAGGTGGCAGTACTGGAAAATGTGAAACTGGGCAGAATGACCTCATCTCCCGGCTTCAGCTGGCAAAGCAGAAGCGCCATATCCAGTGCAGAGGTACAACTGGTGGTCAGAAAAGCTTTCTGGATGTTGAAGCGATCCTGAATCCATTTCTGGCATTTTTTGCTGAACGGTCCATCGCCGCACAATTGACGGTTGGCAATGACCTGTTCAATGTACTGAAGCTCCGTCCCATAGCAGGGAGGACAGTTGAAAGATATCATTTTCCGACTCCTTGATTATTCGTTCAGTAGGAAACCGTATCGCCGCGAAGCTGGTGGAACTCGTTAATATCCTCATAAATACAGACATAGGATCGGTCAGAGGAATAGACCAGATGCTCATCATCGCAACCAGGAATGCCATTGTTGTAATCATTCTCGGTGAAAATAGCGAAGATGCGCCCCTGAGGCTCCCGGGTCAGGTGATCCACCTGCTGCAGCCATTCGCCGACTTTTCCCGACTCCCAGTCATCCACCATGAATACCTCGATCTGGCCATCACTGATTTCCGTCAGCACGTTGGCATGCCAGTAGGTAGCGTAACCCTCATGGCAGCCCTCCTTCAGGAGCAGATTCGAGATTGTTGTCATTTCATCGTCATAGAAGTTGACTTCCTTATCCTCATAGACCGTAAAGCCCAGAACAAAGAAACAGACACCCACCAGCATGGGGATGAAACGCAGAACAGGCAGATGACACTCGAATCGGTCAAACATCCAGAAAATGGCGAAGACACACAGCAGGGCTGCAGGCATGTAGTAGGCAACGCTGTAACCATTCAGGAACGTATTATCATCATAGAGCACCACGACGTTAATGATCATGCCGATGATCAGGGCGACATCAGCGAAGATGGCCAGCAGGCGCTCAATGGGGTTCAGCTTCATCCGAAGAAGCAGAACGAGGGAAATCATGCCCAATACCGGAAGAACGAAGGCGAACATGGAATAGATGCCTTCACTGGCCATAAGCATGGCATCCGCCCGGTAGCCAAAGAATTCCATGAGGGCCATCAGCTGATCCGGCAGCATCCCATGCTGAAGCTTGACGAGAACCGTATCATCAAACTCTTTGAAATGATAGATATTGGCCAGCACATTGGTGCTGATCAGGTAACCGATTCCATTGCTGACAAGACACAGCAGGCTGCCGACCAGAGCCGGGAAAGAGGGGACGGAAATCGCCTCCTTCAGGGACTGGGTATGCCGTGCTTCGAGGTAGAAAAGAATGAGTGTGGCAGCCAGCAGCGGACCTGCACAGACCATCAGCATACGGATACCGGATAGGCTTCCCAGAACACCCAGGATAACCAGCAGAATGGGTTCAAGGAGCCGCTTTTTTTTCATGCGCAGCACAAATCCGACTTCAAGGAAGGTGAGTGTTACCCAGTTCATATAGAAAGAACCGTAAATCAGGGTAAACGCCTGATACCTTGAAACCGGCATGATCAGGGCTGCACTGGCAAGTAAACATGTCCCCAGCGAAACACGTGCGGGGCGGGTGAGGTAAATGAGTGAGGCGACCATGATGAGCACCATGAGCCCGATGGAAAACGTTCTTGCCACATGCCAGCTCTTAAACAGTTTCAGGGCCAGCTGGAAGACCAGAATCGGACTGATAATGTTCAGCTCATTGGAATAGAAATAGTTTGTGGTGATAATTTTGCCTTCCTTGTTGAGCAGGTCTGCCAGAACCATGTCGGAGGACATGTCCGAATCAAGGTTATATTGTCCGTATTTCGCATAAGAGGTCATCATAAGGCCAAAACAGACGAGAAAAACGATCAGGGGGATAATCCACCCGAGGTGTTTGCAGACTTTTTTCAATTCAGATGCTCCTTTACTGCCATTTGGCAGCCGTTCAAAGGCAGGTACCGCCAAATGATTAATTATTCAGACATTGAAACAACCGGAATGATAGCAACATTGCGAATCAGTGTCAAGTAAAACTCAGGGGATGAATAGAAAAACTGTCCGCACCGGGCGGACAGTGGGGAAAAGCAGACTTGCGAAAACGGCTGTAACACGGTCAGGAACTGGCGTAATTGGCCAGGAATTGTTTGGTCCGTTCCTCTTTGGGATGGCCGAATACCTCCTCGGGCGTGCCCTGTTCGGCAATGCGGCCGCTGTCCATGAAAATGACCTGGCTGGCCACATCACGGGCAAAGGTCATTTCATGGGTCACGATGATCATGGTCATATTCTGTTCGGCCAGCGAACGGATGACACGCAGTACCTCGCCGGTCAGTTCAGGGTCCAGTGCCGAGGTGGGCTCATCGAAACACAGGATGTCCGGGGAGAGGGCCAGAGCCCTGGCAATGGCCACGCGCTGCTGCTGACCGCCTGAGAGCTGATGCGGATAATTGTTCATCCGGTTTTCAAGCCCCATTTTGTGCAGCAGATCCCTGCCTTCCTCGTCGATCTGCCGGATCATGTCCGGCGTACTGTTTTTCTGCTTCTTGAGGAACAGCTTTTTGGCCAGCGTTACGTTCTCAAGGGCTGTATACTGCGGAAAAAGATTGAAGTTCTGGAAGACAAGGCCGAAATGAAGACGGCGGGACTGGATCTCGGATTCAGACAGTTTTCTGTGTGCACTGGCATCAAAGATCACCTCGTCGTTGACGCGGATGATGCCGGAATCCGGAAACTCCAGGAAATTCAGACAGCGAAGAAGGGTGGTTTTCCCGCTTCCCGAGGAACCGATGATCGACAGTGCATGACCTTTATCCAGGGAAAAGGAAATGTCGGTCAGAACCTCGGTGCGGCTGAAGGATTTTTGAAGGTGTTCAACCTGCAAAATGGACATGTTTCTTCCTCCTTCTATCTGAAATAGTCCAGTTTCTTTTCAAGCGCACCCAGTCCCAGCGTCAGCAGACCCGTGGCAGCCAGATAATAAAACGCGGTGAAAAAGAGCGGCCAGATGGCGCCGGAAATGCCTTGGCTTCCCTTGAGGAAGGCCTGGCCGGCCCAGATGATTTCCTGCAGCGCAATAATGCGGGCGAGAGAGGTGTCTTTGACCAGCGTAATGATCTCGTTTGACATGGGCGGCAGAATCCGCTTGATCATCTGCAGCAGCTTGATCCGGAAAAAGATCTGACCCCGCGTCATGCCCAACACCAGACCCGCCTCTTCCTGCCCGACGGGGATGCTCTGAATACCGCCCCGGTAGATCTCGGAAAAGTAGTCGGCATAATTGATGATGAATGCCACGGCCGCCGCCGTGAACCGGCCCGCTTCGCCGCTGCCCCAGATGTTTTTGTGCAGGACGAGACCCGGGAAATAGTAGATGATCAGAAGCTGGATCATCAGAGGCGTGCCCCGGATGACCCATACCTGAAACTTGCAGAAGAGGGAGAGGGGCTTAAATTTGGACATGGTTCCCATACAGACAATGAGTCCGAGAGGGAAGGCACCGATCAGCGTGACGAAGAACAGACGGACGGTCTGCAGAAAGCCGATATTGAGACTGTTTAACACGACCGGCATCTGCTCAAGGATGAGTTTCATGGAAAATGAAGGCCTCCTTCAAAGTTTCAACGAAAAAGCAGAGAATCTTTCGATTCTCTGTCAGAAAGGATGAAGGTTACTGTGCGATCAGAGCCGCTTCGACGCCATAGGTTTTGGCGGTTTCAAGGAGCGTGCCTTTGTCGTAGAGATCTTTCAGGAAGGCATTGAGCTTCTCGGCCAGATCGGAGCCTTTGCGGAAACCGACGCCGTATTCCTCGGTGCTCAGCTGAACGGTATAGGTGAGATTCTCGTATCCGGTTCCCTCACCGACCATGGCGGCAGCCATCAGGGAGTCGATGACGGCGGCATCACTGGTTCCAGCAGCAACTTCCATCAGGGCATCGGACTGTGCCTTCACGGGCGTGCAGTTCCAGCCGCGCTCGTTGACCACTGCCTCACCGGAGCTTCCGGCTTCAACCGCAAAATTCAGGGCCTTCAGCTTGTCGGTATCATCTGCCAGCGCGGCCTTGTCTTTGGGGAGGATAACGATCTGGGCATTGTTGCAGTATGGCTTGGAGCATTCCATGGCACTGAGAACCTCATCCGTCAGGGTCATGCCGTTCCAGACACAGTCGATGGAACCGGCATTCAGCTCAAGCACCTTGTTGTCCCAGTCAATCTCGACAAACTCCACATCGACGCCAAGGGATTCAGCAAAGAGACGGGCGAGATCCGCATCAAAGCCGATCCACTTTCCATCCGCGTCCTTATAGTCCATGGGGGCAAAATCGGTAATTCCGACAATCAGCTTTCCGTTTTTGGTGATGGTGTCGCTGTCAGCCGCCAGGGCGACGGCAGTAAAGAGACAGAGAACGGAGAGCAGCAGACAAATCATTTTTTTCATGAGGAACTCCTCCACTTTAGTTTATTGATGTCTTGCGATGGCACTATAATAGCACTTTAACGTAGTAACGTCAAGATGCTATTTTCTTAAAAATATATCCCGACAACGGGCAGAATAGTTGCTGCATGATCCTCGAAGGTGAGGGACAGAGTGCAGTGGTGATGCCGTCTGGTGAATTACCGGGTCGATAGGAGAAACTGGTGGTACAGCATGAACCGCTGCTCACAGGTGAGAACAGCAGGATTGACAAAATGATGAACAATCAGCAGGTTGGCTGGAAGATCGCTTCGAAGTGTCGGCAAATCAGATACCGCAGAACGAGAAGCGGATGAACAGTTGGTTGTTCTACACAAATGATGGTCTGGATCTAATCGGAAAGAGAAGATACTGCAGCGCATATGTCGTAAGCGATGTAAATTCCGTACATGGAAAAGCTCTGTGACATTCAATATAATGGTGTAAATCACTCGAAAGGATGGTCGCAACGCATGAACGGACAGTCACTGAGCACCAATAATAATAATCTTGTACATCTGGAAGCGGAAAATAGATGGAAGAAACGAATCCAGGAATATAAGGATAAGGATCCAAAATAGCACGTTTTGGAAAGTGGATTGACGCAAACCGAATGGTTTTTTCTTGGATTCAGTGTCGGAAATTTATGGAATGAGTGTCGTTTTTTATTGAAAACAAATATAAAACCCCCACATGATGTGGGGGAATGGGAAGAGCGGAAGCGTTGCCCATAGTAGTAATTTAGTGCATCCTGTGCTTCATTTACTTGGGGGTTCAATCCAAGTAAAGAGACAGGAGGTTGACCAATGGTCGTACAGAGTATATCACATACGAGATGGAATTGCACGTATCATATTGTGTTTATTCCAAAATATCGCCGTAAGGCAATGTATGGGCAATATCGCAAAGATATGGGACAGATACTGCGCAAAATTTGCGATATGAACGAAGCGACGATCACGGAATATATTTAAGAATCAGGAAGAAGCAGATAAAAACTCATAAATGAGTGTTCCCCCTTTAGGGGGCGCCGGAAGTAAATGGATTGAACAAAACCGCTTGAGCGGTCTCCAAGCAAAGCCCTGGAGGGGCGTCTTTGAGACCCCCACATGATGTGGTGGTCCTCATTCGATGTTCAGGATATCAGAGAAGCCCGTGACGTCGAATACTTCGTTTACGATCTCATTGGGGTTCACAACCTTCATGCCGCCTTTGCGGCTCATGATCTTGTGCGCCGAGAGCAGCACGCGCAGGCCCGCGGAGGAGATGTAATCCAGCTTCTCCAAATCCAAGGTCAGTTCATTGGCCGCATTCACGCTGTCCTCCAATTCCTTTTCCAGCTCTGGTGCGGTGGTAGTGTCCAGCCGGCCTTCCAAGGCGATTTCCAAATTGGTCCCGTTCAGGTTTTTGATGATCTTCATTTTCAATTGCTCCTTTTGATTCTTCCTGTATTGTTATCGAGCATGGCTATGCAAAGCTTTTGAGAACGGTCATTTCGACCTCGCCACCGCGAATGGAAATCTTGATATCATCCACGATTCTGCGCAGAATCGAGCGCTCATAGCCATCCCACTCTTCGTCATCGGGATGGAAACCAGGAGCGTCGTTCACCAGCTCATAGGGAATCTCCGTATAGTCGTGAACCACCTCTGCCGCCAGCGCCTGCTCGATGATGTCCCGGAGCTTGCCGAGGAAGCCCTTTGCCGCCTCGTTCCTTCGGGAAGTCGAGGAAGATATCAGCTGATAGCGCTTTTCCTTGTCCATAGACGTCTTCGTGAGTAGGTGCATCGTGTACTTCCTGTCTTCAGCTTCGATCCAGAAGCCCGCCTCGATTTCACCTGTGACACTCCTGACGAGACAGAGCATTTCCTCCGTAATCAGCTGCAAGCGAAGCGCGTCATTGGGCCCCAATCCACTCCAGACTTCGGCGGCCTTTCGGGTCTCCTCCAATGCCGTCTCAAATCCATTTCCGTTTTGTTCGATCCTGATGATGTCTGTCCTCATATAAAATACTCCTTGTATAATGTATTTGGGTTTTGAGAGGGGCCCATGCCCTTGGTGTCACGGGGATGTGTCACGGGGACGGTTCTTCTGACAAACAATGCAATGAGCCTGCAAACCTGTCCCCGCGTCTCTTATTTTCCCAATGCCTTGACTTCAAAGTCTCTTGGCAATCACATATTGTACTTTTTGACATATTATGGAAGCATGCTGCTCCATCCGTATTCGCCATCGGTTCGAATCTCACGGTTATTCATGACTTGTTTACCTGTTATCTCGTCTACGCCAACTCCCGGCGCAGCAATGTAGACACGACCTTTTTTCCAGATAGTTGATTATCTGATCGATGCCCGGATAAGAATGTTTTTCAAATGCGGTTCTTATTGACGCAGCAGTCGATACGCCGAACTCCCGCCAGTTTAGAAGTTCCGTTCGGACCATCGTATCAGCGCCCCCTTTCATCCGATTTGACCCAAGTTCCATCCGGAAAGAAAAGTCTCCATTCTCCTGAATGCTTTACATTAATCGTACCATAAATAAACAAGAAAATCAATGTCCGAAACGAATATTTCACCAGCTGGTACTGAAGGGTACTGAAGGACTACAATACATATTGGAGAAGAGATAACCAAAACAGAAGTGAAGAATGAGCCCTCATCTGTTATAGTTGAGATTGCGAGAAACAACATACGAAAGAGAGGTCATTCTTTATGGAAAGAATAACACAGGACATGCGGTTTCGTCAATCTCTAATGCGTTACGCGGAGCGTACGGCGTTGCCCGGGCCAGCCGGAGGTACGACAAAGCGCCGTCATACATCTACTTCTGGCGCAAGCGCTGGGACGGCAGCATCGAATCGCTGCGAGAGAAGTCACGGCGGCCTCACCATCACCCAACGAGCACACGGAAACGGAGCTCAAGCTGATCCGGAATATGCGGCGCAGGAACCCCAAACTAGGTGTGGTGGAACTGTGGCACCGGCTGCGAAAGCGAGGCTATACCCGTCACGTTTACTCGCTATACCGGGTGTTGCACCGTCTCGACATGCTCCCGGCGGCGAAGGGAAAGAGAAAGTACGTCGCCAAACCGTACCAGCAGATGACGCATCCTGGCGAGCGTATTGTGTAATTGTCTCATGGTTCAGGTCCCAATCGCTATCCAGTCGATATTCCTGCTTGTGTTGAAACTGCCGCCGACAATGATGGTCGCGCCGGTGGTCGTTTTACTGTAGATCTTCAGAGCACCGTTGTCGCCGGACCAGTTACTGTCCGTGGTGGAATAGCTGGCCACCACGTGCGGGACAGAGGTAAATCCGGCAGCGGAGTAGTTGATCGTCAGAGCGCTGTTGCCCGATACCGAACCGGACCCATGCGCCACTTTGAACGGCAGCCTCGCCATGGCCAGAGTACCGGCATTAATGTTACCGGCATTGTTTGCGCCGAGATTGGCTCTTGCGTTGGCCGCCGTGGTCGCTCCTGTGCCACCATTGGCGATAGGCACTCCGTTGGGCATTCCGGCATGGAAGAAACGGTAGTTCGACCACACGCCCGCGTCGGCTACCCTGAGCATGACAGCATTATCGAGGCTGTTTTCATAGCCTTTGGTATACTTCCAGCATCCTGCGGTTGTTGCCGGTGCTGTCTTCCCAGGAGGCGAATGAGGACGCACTGACATAGCTGCCCTCGAATACCGTGCGGTTGGTCGTGTTGTTGTAGTAAGGCAGAAGATACATGGACGGGTACAAATATCCCTGGATGGACAGATTGCCCGTCATGGTGTCGCCGGGCTTCTTCACGCCGCCGAGGGCTGCTATTGCTCCTGCCGCAGTGGACGCGCCGGTACCACCGTTTTCGATATCCAGCGGTTCAGACAGCTTCAGCGGCCATCCGAACGTAAGCGATGTAAATTATGTACATTTAAAAATGACGTTATGAAAGTTATACTGTAGCGGGGAGCATATTTCCCATTTTTTAAAAGGCAGCTCGTCCTCGGTAGATGTGCATTGCGTAGTCCAAGAAAAACAGTATGCAGATCAAATATTTCTCACACTGAATCTAGGAGACTTCAACACTCATTCCTCCTGTTTCCAACACCAGAATGTGGGATCGGAAACTGTCTGAAAAGCCATTAGATAACCGGGACAGAGTTTTACCCCTGGCGTATGGAATGCTTGCGGAGCAGTGCTGTTCGCCTGCACTCTATTGGATGTCACAGAGCTTTTCCATGTACGGAATTTACATCGCTTACCATATGTCGGCGTGTAAATGAATCGTGTATTTACACCCCAGAAGGGTACTGTATGTCATGAAAATCCCGGATATTGTTCGTTGGTATACTCATTGATGGCGGGGATGACCCAGTTTGCGGTCCGACGAAGGGAGTAAAGCTGCTTCCAAAGTGAAAGATATCCATTTTTCCCGTGTAACACTGGTCTCGATTCAACGCTCCTGAGTTTGGCAGGCATCTGAGATCGGAAGAATGACGACTTGGGAAAACAGGTCTGTCAGGTGTCATAGAATAATTGCCAGACCGCAGACAATCGGTTTAACCCATAACTCGTTCCTTGCCTTTATTCCATGCAAGTACCTTGACTGGTGCAAAGGACATCTCAAATTTATTCCTGCTTTATCTTGTGTAACCAATCGCACCAACCCATCTGGAGATGCTTCAATTATGAGAATAGGAGCCTTTTGGATACCGGACTCTGTTACGATGACACATGGGCAGTAAAAGTAAACGATTTGTTTACAAAAGTGGCTGTAATTGTCCGAGTTTAATGCGCATTTTGTCCGTTCTCCATGCAGCTATGAAGAAGTCATTCTAGCCAGCTGCAATCAGACAAGTCTCGCTCCGACTTACCAGCCATGCAGTTCCTTCTTTTCCAGGTAAATTCACTTCAGTGGCAGAATGGTTACGATTCCAATTCAAAACTCATCAGTTATGCCGAAAAAGCGAAAGCGTTCAAACTCGTAAGAATCCTGAAAATACTAGTTCCTTCTCATATGTACTGATAGACCTTTTCACTCTCAGCTATGATTGGTATATTACCCCGATGGAGTCCCGATACAAAAGTGGTTCGTAAACATTTGGAGTTGTATAAATGGACGAGGTGCGTTCCTGCAAAGCCAGATCGCTGAAATTCGTTGAAAATCGACGGGTCTTTTGGTATACTCTATCTGTACCATTGGATCATCATACAAAGGTCTGGAAATTCCGGTTGGCTTAGCGATACGAATATGAGGAACAGGAGGTCAAAACGCATGGGTGTGATCGATACAGAAGGAAAACAGTATTTTTCCAACAGTAAATACTTTGCTGATATGTTCAACTTTCTCTTGTACGATGGCAGGCCTGTAATTGACCCGAAGAAACTTAAGGAACTGGACACCACACAGATTGCCATTCCATACGGAAACGGGGCAAGAATTCCTGTTCAGAAGTATCGTGATCTGTTAAAGCTCTGGAATGCATACATAGACGATACGGCCGTATATGTGATGCTGGGAGCAGAGCTTCAGGGGAAAACACACTATGCCATGCCCGTGAAGAAAGGGCTTTACGATATGCTTGGTTATGCCAGGCAGGTAGACGAAGCAAGGCGATCCTACCGGCGGAAGGACAAAGAAGGCGACTTGTATGTGGATGGGGATGTCGTGAAGATCAGACTGACCAGTGAGGAGTTCCTGTCGGGCTTTCGCAAAGGAGACAAGCTCATCCCCATTATCACGGCAACGGTGCTCCTTTCGAATAAAGAATGGAAAGGACCGAGGGATCTCTATGATATGTTGGATGTGAAAGACGATACGCTGCTTCGGTTTATTCCGAACTATCCGCTCAATCTGATTGAACCGGCCAAAATGTCTGACAGTGACTTTGAAAAGTTCAATACAGAGCTTGGACTGGCTATGAAGGTGTTGAAGTATCAGAAGGCAGGAGCTATCGAGGTGATTCAGGCAACAAATCATGAGATGATTGACAGGGAAACAGCTGTATTCCTGAATCGGGTAGCAAATCTGGACCTTGTATTTGACGAAAAGGAGGAACAGGTGGATATGTGTAAAGCGATGGAAGATTATAAAAAGAAGAATGAAGTTACAGGAATCATAAATTATTTAAGACTTAACGGCGCATCGGATGAGACTATTATCATGGAGGTGCAGAAAGTCTATGATGTCACCAGAGAATATGTTCTTGCCATTTTGAAAGAGCAGGCAGCATAAGCATAATAAGTGAATGAGGATGTCTCTGAAGATCAGGCTGGCCAGTGATGAGTTTCTGACGGGCATTCGCAAAGAAACGAGATCATCCCCATTATCAAAGCAATGGTGCTCCTTTCGGATGAAGAATGGAAATGGCCGATAGTTCTTTTGTGATATGCCGGATGTGATAGACAGAACGCTGCTTCGGTTTATTCCGAACTATCCGATCAATTAGATTGCTCCGGCCAGTATGTCCGACAGCGATTTACGAAGTTCAATACAAAGCCTGGATTGTCTATGAAGATGCTGAAGTACCAGAAAGCAGGAACTATCGAGGTTATAAAGGCAACAAATCATGAGATGATTGGCAGGGAAACAGTTGTATTCCTGAATCGGGTAGCAAATCTGGACCTTGTATTTGACGAAAAGGAGGATCAGGTAGATATGTGTAAAGCGATGGAAGATTATAGAAAGAAGAGTGAAGTTACAGGAGCCATCACAATTTTGAGAAGACGTGGAGTTTCAGATGATAGTATAATCACAGAAGTGATGGAAACGTTCAGCGTCACCAGGGAATATGTTCTTGCCATTTTGAAAGAACAGGCAGCATAAGCATAATAAGTGAATGAGGATGTCTCTGAAGATCAGGCTGACCAGGGATGAGTTCCTGTCGGGCTTTCGCAAAGGAGACAAGCTCATCCCCATTATTACAGCAACGGTGCTCCTTTCGGATAAAGAATGGAAAGGGCCGAGGGATCTCTATGATATGCTGGATGTGAAAGACGATACGCTGCTTCGGTTTATTCCGAACTGTCCGTCAATCTGATTGCTCCGACCAATATGTCCGACAGCGATTTACGAAGTTCAAATACAAAGCCTGGATTGGCTATGAAGGTGTTGAAGTACCAGAAAGCAGGACCTATCGAGGTTATAAAGGCAACAAATCATGAGATGATTGACAGGGAAACAGCTGTATTCCTGAATCGGGTTGCAAAGCTTGACCTTGTATTTGACGAAAAGGAAAATCAGATGGATATGTGTAAGGCAATGAAAGATAATAATCGCAAGATGGAAGTTACAGGAATCATAAAGTATTTAAGGCATGAAGGCGCATCGGATGAGACTATAATCATGAAGGTGCAGAAAGTCTATGATGTCACTAGGGAATATGTTCTTGCCATTTTGAAAGAGCAGGCAGCTTAACCATAATCAGTGGAATGAGGATGTCTCTGAAGATCAGGCTGACCAGGGATGAGTTCCTGTCGGGCTTTCGCAAAGGAGACAAGCTTATCCCCATTATCACAGCAACGGTGCTCCTTACGGATAAAGAATGGAAAGGGCCGCGGAATCTCTATGATATGCTGGATGTGAAAAACAGAACGCTGCTTCGGTTTATTCCAAACTATCCGATCAATCTGATTGAACCGGCCAAAATGTCTGACAGTGACTTTGAAAAGTTCAATACAGAGCTTGGACTGGCTATGAAGGTGTTGAAGTATCAGAAAGCAGGAGCTGTCGAGGTTATAAAGGCAACAAATCATGAGATGATTGACAGGGAAACAGCTTAATCCTGTATCGGGTAGCAAAGCTTGACCTTGAATTTGACGAAAAAGAGGATCAGGTGGATATGTGTAAAGCGATGGAAGATAATAATCGCAAGATGGAAGTTACAGGAGCCATTAAAGGTATGAGAAGACTTGGAGCTTCTGAGGATAGTATAATTACAGATGTGATGGAAACGTTCAGCGTCACCAGAGAATATGTTCTTGCCATTTTGAAAGAGATGGTAGCATAAGCATAACAGATCTCTTTCGGAAACGGACAGCCAATAAAGAATATGCTTTCTCAGCCAGAATATCCCTGCGATCTTTCTGTGTTCTTCAGACAGGAGATGTTTACGACTGAATTCTGCATGTACGACGATGACATCCACTGGATGTTTAGGCGATAGATGGATAACCGTCGGATAGGATAAGGGGTTCATATGCCTCTTGTCAGATCCGGCGCTTTTTTGCTGTTGTCCTTCGCGGGGCGGCAAACCAGAACAGGCGACAGATCCCCGGATTCTTTTCCTGTCCCTTGAAAAGTTCCCACGACACTCTTCCGTCCGTGTTAACCCGTTTTCATTCACTGACCGTATGATTGATTTCTTACACGGAAGTTCGGTTTCTTTCTTTGTGTAGCGTTTCATGTATCTTCCGGCACATAAAAAACGAGTACCCGGGCGGATCCAGGGTACTGTCATCGTACCGTTCACCATCCAGGTACCATTTGAGAATGTCAGTTATCGTAGGAAAGGGTGATGGAAACGGAAGGGGAAACCGTGACCAAAGCCGAAGTCCGCACACGCTGACCAGAAAGGACGGCCATGATGTCAAGGGTATAGGGGCCAGGCGGAACGGGATTCCCGTTTTCATCCCGCAGATCCCAGGTCAGGACCTGCACGTTGTCCCGGCTGGGCCGGGTCAGTTCGCCATAATACAGCCGCCGGATTTCCGTTTCTTCCTTATCATAGACCGAAATGCGGAAAATGGAGGGCATGGGCACAGTCAGCAGAATGGGCAGTCCATAGGCGGAATTGAGGCTGGCGCCGGTGACCTCAAAAGAAAGGTCCCGGGGATCGGCCTCCGCCTGAATGGCCAGGAGCCGTTCGGCACAGAGCTGCGGGCGGCCGTCGCTCTCATAGGCAAAAATCTGGAAGATCAGGTACCCGTCCCGGGCCCGGTTGTCAGGGGCGATGGACAGCGTACGGGTTTTGCCGCCCGGACCGGTCAGCCCGGTTTCACTGTCCGGGATTACGATGGGATTGGCCCAGTCCCAGTGTCCCTCTGAATAGGGGGTCAGCCGGTATTCAATCCGCGTATCCCGGCGGACATTGAAGGAAAAGGTAAAATCGGTATTATTGCTGCTGATCAGCTGCGAGCCGCAGGTAAAGCCATACACCGGGCGTCTCCGGTCAGATTCCCGGCAGCGGGGCAGCAGCAGCTGAGCGGCGTTGTAGGAGGCGACCTGACAGGTGGAGGAGGCCATACTGCGCCGCACGTACTGGGATAGTTCTCCCAGGGAAATCTCCTCATCCCCGTTGGCATCCGCACTGAGCGCGCCGTAAAGGCCGAGACCGGTACACACCGCATTGGCAAAATAGGAAACGGCGCCGCTTGAGAGCCGTTGATGGCCGTAATACCAGGCCGATTCACTGCCCAGGGAGGAGGTCAGGACATGCAGGTGGCGGGACAGGGGAAAAGGTTTGGGTTCATTGACTCCGCGTCCGATCAGGGCCCCGGAGTGACAGGAGTCGATCATGACCAGGACCTCGCCCCGGATGTCGGAAAAGAAACGGAACAGGGTGTCCGCCTCAAGCACCGTTTCTGCCGAACCGTCCGAAAGGAGCAGATGGGGCGGCATCCGGTCCGTCCGGTCGATGCCGTGTGTGCAGATATAGAAAATGGAAAGATCCCCGTCTCCGGCCTCTGAAAAAGCTTCCGAGATGGCCTGGCCAAGTCCGTCCGTGCCGGAAATGGTCCCGTCCTCGATCCGGATGTGTTCACTTTTTACATCGGCCTGCCGGAAAGTGTCCTGCAGCAGTTCCAGATTTCCGGAAACGGAGTCGCCCAGTTCCGGCATTGTCACAAAATCCCGGCAGGCGATGAGCAGAACCCGGGTCTCTGCCACGGCAGGAACCGTCAGAATAACCAGAAAGAGAAAAAGCCATAATAAACGGGTTCGCATCCTTTTCTCCTCCTTTTTGGTTATTTGCCGCACGGCCCTGGCAAGGACATGACAGACTGCCGGAACGGTCAGACGGGTGTTTTCTGTCGGATATTGTACCTTTTCAGATGGAAAAAAGCAATTCGGAATCATTCAGCGTGATCAGCAGGCAGGTCTGCTCGGCAGGCCCGGAAATTCTGACCCGGAAACGTTGTTCCGGCAGAATTTTCCTGTCTGTTCGCAGTTGTGCTTTTCCCGCTGAACGTTTATACTAAACGAAACTGAAACAGAACAGTCAGGAATAGACCGGATGTGTTCTGAAAACAGAATCAGAAGTGGCCCTGCCGCAAAAGCGGCCGTCTGGAAAATCGGTGCAATGGCCACATAGCCAAAATGATCAGTGATGAGGAGAACAGATAAGATGGAACTGCCGGAATCGATACAGACCCGAATGCAGGAAATGCTTGACAGCGATTTAAGCGGCATGACGCCGGAGAGACTGAACCGCTTCCGCGAAAAGCTGGATGCCCTTTATGCGGAAATCGAGGCTCTGGAACCGGAGGACACGGAATCGGAGGAATTCCTTGACTGGGAGGAGACACTCGAACAGCTGGATGATCTCATGGACGATGTCAATGATTCCCTGGACACGGAAATATAAACGGACAGGACCTGTTTTTTGCAGATGAAACAAAAGAACAGGTGTAAACGGAAACAATGTGCTAAAAATCCGCCTTCCTTTTGTTAGCAGGGTTAAACCGGATTGAAACATCCGGAATTTTCATGTATAATTCCGTGGATGAGATGGGAGCTCAGATGAATTCTCAGGAGTTTACAGATATTCTTGCCTCAAAATGTGCACTTGAGCCGGGGGCAAAAGTGCTCATTGCCTGCAGCGGCGGGGCGGATTCGGTTGCGCTTCTGCTCCGATTTTCAGCCATCCGGCAGACCTATCCGCTCTCCCTGGTCTGCGTGCATGTGGAGCACGGGATTCGCGGTGAGGCTTCCCTGGCAGATGCCGGGTTTGTCCGTCAGCTGTGCGCGGAGGAGAACATCCCGTTCCGGCTGTGCACAGTGAACGTGCCCATGGCGGCTCAGGAAAGGCATGTCGGGATTGAAGCCGCTGCCAGGGAGCTTCGGTATGAAGCGCTGCGCCGGCTTCTTCGTGAGGAGCGGGCAGAGGTTATTGCCCTTGCACATCACCGCCGGGATCAGGCTGAAACGGTGCTGATGCATCTCCTCAGGGGCTGCGATACGGATGCACTTGCCGGGATGTCCTGGCGGGAACAGGACCTGATCCGTCCGTTTCTTGGAACAGACCCGGAGGAGCTGCGTGCAGATCTTTTGGCACTGGGCAGGCAGTGGCGGGAGGATTCCACGAACACGGATACCGCCTATACCCGAAACCGGGTGCGTCTTTGTGTCCTGCCGGAAATGGAAAAGGCCTATCCGGTTGCCGAAAAGGCCATCTGCCGGCTGGCAGAGGCGGCAGGTCGTGACCGGGCGTATTTTGCCGGTCAGGTCAGGGCGCTGCGCCTTGAGGAACAGGTTCTCAGGTTCCCGTTCGGTCTGGCCTGTCCCACAGGTCCATGGGCCGGAATGGATGATGCTATCCTGTCCCGGGCGATGGTTGCCCTCATTTCGCTTGCCGGACTGCCCGTACAGGACCGCTTTGTCATTGACCGTCTTTGCCGGATGGTGCAGCAGCGGGCAGAGGGCGCTCTCAACCTCTCCGGAGATGGCCGGGCCAGAACCTGGAGGAGACTGCTGATTCTGGTTCGCCCTGTACAGGTGCGGGAATGGAAAGTGCCCGGAATCGGGCGGTTTGAAAGTGCGCTGGGAACGTTCAGCATCTGTCCGGCTGATGTCGGGGAGACGGGGGACGGGCGGCTCAGCCAGTGTATTCCGGCGGCTCTTTTGGATGGGGCACGGTTTATTCTGCCTGAAAACGCGTTGCCATTTACCCCTTTCGGCCGGCCGCTGAGCCGGTCGGATACCACAGAGTTTCTGAAAAAAGTGCCTCTGCCACAGGAAATCCGTGCCCGGCTTCCGGTACTGGTCAGCCGGGAGGGGGAGGTTTTGTGGCTGGCCGGTGTGCGGCCCTCTGAACAGGTTCGTTACCGTTCCGGTCCGGGCATCCGGATCACCGTCGAAGGCGGTCTGGATATTCCGGGAAAGTTGCATGGCAGACAGGAATAACCGCCGGATCTTTGCGGCGTGAAAGAATAAAGGAGGGAACAAAATGGATAAGAACTCTATGCTTTATCAGGATATTGAAAGCGAACTGCTGATAACGCGTGAGAAGATTGCCGAGCGCGTACGGGTGCTGGGACAGCAGATTACAAGGGATTATCATGACCGCAGTCTGGTGGCCGTCAGTATTCTGAAAGGGTCGGTTCTGTTTTTCGCTGATCTGATCAGAGAAATTGATGTGCCGCTGACCATCGATTTCATGCAGGCCTCAAGCTACGGCGATTCCACTGAATCCTCCGGTTTCGTGCATATCAAGAAGGATCTGGACCGCAGCATTGAGGGAAAGGATATCCTGCTGGTTGAGGATATCGTCGACAGCGGACGGACGCTTTCCTATCTCAAGACCATGCTGAAAAAACGCGGAGCCGCTTCCATCCGTATCGCCACACTGCTTGACAAGCCGGAAGGACGGCAGGTGGAGATGGAGGTGGACTATGTCGGCTTTATCATTCCAAATGCTTTCGTTGTCGGATACGGACTGGATTATGCCGAGCGCTACAGGAATATTCCGGATATCGGCATTCTCCGTCCGAAGGTATATCAGCAATAATTCGTAGATTACTTGGAGGCGCGTTCCGTTTTGAACAACAATAGAAATGAACGAAGAATAATCCTGCCGCTGATTCTCATCCTGTTTTTTCTGGTCGCATCCCAGTTTATGTCCAGCCTGATGCTCACCGGACGCAGGGGAACACAGATTGACAGCAGCAAGCTGCTGGGGTATATCGACCAGGACATGGTTGATGCAGTGGCGATTGAAGGTTCTACGGCTTTTGTCCATCTGAAGAAGAGTCAGATTCCGATAACGGAGTTTTCCGATTCGAAATACGATTTTTCCGCCGTCATCGGCAGCGATTTTGTGCTCAACTGCCGGCAGATTGCCGCTAAAAAGAGCGGTTTGCCGCTGGATCAGATCAGCACGCTGGATCTGGGGTATGATCTTTACTACATGAGAAACAATACACCCACCTGGCTGCTTGAGATGATTCCTTATCTGGTGACCGTTCTGCTCCTGATCGGTTTCTGGTTTTTCATGTTCCGCCAGCAGGGCAATGCCGGACCCATGATGGGTTTTGGACACAGCCCGGCAAAAATCTATGACCGGCGGAGCAATATCCGTTTCTCCGATGTGGCTGGTGCTGTTGAGGAGAAAGAGGAAATGATGGAACTGGTGGATTTCCTCAAGAATCCGCGGCGGTTTACCGATGTGGGTGCCCGGATTCCCAAGGGCGTTCTGCTGGTGGGCCCTCCGGGAACCGGAAAGACCCTGATGGCCAAAGCCGTGGCCGGCGAGGCGGGCGTGCCGTTCATGTCCATCTCCGGATCGGACTTTGTGGAAATGTTTGTCGGTGTCGGTGCCAGCCGTGTCCGTGATCTGTTTGAACAGGCCAAGCGTCATTCGCCGTGCATCGTGTTCATTGATGAAATCGATGCCGTCGGCCGCCGGCGCGGTGCCGGCATGGGCGGCGGACATGATGAACGCGAACAGACCCTCAACCAGCTGCTGGTTGAGATGGATGGATTTGCGCCCAATGAGGGCGTCATCGTTCTGGCTGCCACCAACCGAAAGGACATTCTGGATCCGGCACTCCTGCGTCCGGGACGCTTTGACCGGCAGATTACGGTCGGCTATCCGGATGTGCGCGGTCGTGAACAGATTCTGAAAGTGCACAGCCACGAAAAGCCGCTGGCGGATGATGTGGATCTTTCTGTTGTTGCCAAACGGACGCCGTACTGCTCAGGTGCGGACCTTGAAAACATCATGAACGAGGCCGCTATTCTCTGTGCCCGGTCGGGCCAGAACCGGATCACTGCACGGAATATCAGCGATGCCATTGAACGCGTACAGATGGGACCGGAGAAACGGAGCCATATTGTCTCCGACGCGGATAAGCGTCTGGTGGCCTATCATGAGGCCGGTCACGCCATTGTGGGCGAAATGCTGGAGGGCTGCGACAAGGTTCATCTGGTGACGATTATGCCAAGAGGCGGAAGCGGCGGACATACCCTGCTGCTGCCGGAAACGGAGTCGGATTTCACGACGCGCCAGCAGCTCCTGGATTACATTGCCATGGCCCTGGGCGGCTATGCGGCTGAGGGACTGGTTCTGGGGCAGGTCAGCACCGGCGCATCCTCGGACCTGCAGCGGGCAACCGAGATCTGCCGACGTATGGTGATGCAGTACGGCATGAGCGATGACATGGGCCCCATTTACCTGGGGAACAATCAGAACGAAGTGTTCGTCGCCATGGAATACGGTTCCCAGGCAAAGACGTACAGCGAAGAACTGGCCTCCCGGATTGACCGCGAGATCCAGGCAAAGATGAATACGGCACTGGAACGTGCCCGGACGGTTCTCCGTCAGAACATGGACAAACTGGACGGACTCAGCCGGATGCTGGTCGAGAAGGAAACCATTGACCGTGCGGAGTTTGAGACGTTTATGTACGGACAGGTCCGTTCACTGGAAGCAAAAGACGCCGGTTAATGAACTGGAAAGGTTGTCGGAAATGAGCGGAAGAGCAGGATTTGGCGGATTCTGTACAGACCTTCACATGCATTCCCTGGCCAGTGATGGCGTGCTTACACCCGCACAGCTGATGGATGCGGCGGCTCAAAAGGGCATGCGGCTGGTGGCCCTGACCGATCATGATACCTGTGATGGAATTCCTGAGGCAAAATTGAGAGCGGAAGAGCTGGGAATGGTCTTCATTCCTGGAATCGAGCTCAGCTGCGGAGGCGAAAAGGAAATCCACATCCTGGGGTATGGGATAGATCCTCTGAATCCCGGTCTCATGGCCTTTCGGGAACAACGCCGGGCAGACCGGCTGGAGCGGGCCGAGCAGATGATGCAGATCCTGACTGAGGCCGGAATGCCCATCGACCGGGAGTCGGTATATGCCCTGGTGTCCGGCGTCATCGGCCGTCCGCACATTGCCGCCGGGATGGTCAGTGCCGGATATGTTCATACCGTACAGGAAGCATTCGAACAGTATATAGCCCAGGGACGTCCCTTCTATGTGCCAAGGCCTGAGGTCCCGGTCCGGGAAGGATGCCGGGTTATCCGTGAGGCCGGCGGGATTCCCGTTCTGGCACATCCCATGGAACTTCGCTCCGGTGAGGCGGTTCTTTCATCCCTGGTTCATGAGTGGCGGGGGCAGGGACTTGCCGGAATTGAGATCTATCATCCCAGTACACCCAGTCATAAAATCGCGTTGCTCCTTGGCATAGCGAGGCAGGAAGGGCTGCTGGTCACAGGCGGATCGGATTATCACGGCATTCCCAAAAGACACGACGCCATCGGTCAGGGAATGGACCGCTGGGACAGCGCCGCGGAGGATCTTGAGCGGCTGTTTTTGGCAATGGGCCGGCCGTTTCTACGGGAAAAGCTCTTCTTATAAATCTCGGAACAATCTTGCAAAGGACCTGACGTTGGTCAGGTCCTGCTATTTTCAACAGGGAGGGCGATCATATGCCTCCATTAAGCAAAGCCGGATACAGGATCAATGAGCCGGGAAAACCCCAGCGGAAATTGCCGAAAAAGCCGGATAAGCCGCGGAAAACAAAGAGAAAGCGGAAAGGAACGGGGACGGTCATCGCATCGGTGGTCTTTCTCACGGCGCTGCTGCTGTCCGCCGGTGTTCTTTATCTGTACCTCACCACGCGGGAATATGCCACGACCTTTATGCCTGGCCTCTTTCTGAACGGGGAATCCCTGGAAGGGATGACGTATGAGGAAGCGGTGGCGAAACTGAAAGTGATGGAATCCCAGAATCTCAGTGAACTCAGCTATGCCTTTGAATGCGGAGAGGATGCCTATCCCATGAGTGCCCAGGAACTGTCGGTCGGATATGATGTGCAGGCGACATTGGATGAGCTTTACCAGATCGGACGCGAACAGAACCTGTTCAGGCGGTATCTGACGCTGCAGGAACTGAAGCGAAAGCCGGTGATGGCCAAAGTGGTATTCCGGTATGATCTGGCTCCGGCAGAGGCGATGCTTGAACGAATCCGCGAGGAACACACGGCAGAGCCCAAAGATGCCACGGTCTCATTTGATCCCGCCAGCAGCGCCTTCTTTTCGTATACGGATGAGGCAGACGGGATGACGGTGCAGACAGATGGTGCACTGGCAAAACTGAAAACGGTCATTGAATCCGGAAAATCCGGAACGGCAGAGGTGCCTACCCAGGTGATTCCGGCAAAGGTGACGCGGGCAGAACTTGAACAGAACATGCTCATTCTCGGAAGGGTTGAACTGCCTCTTGGAAATGATCCGCTGATCATTGAAAATGCGGAAACCGCCCTCCTTCAGCTGAGCGGCAGACGCATCGAACCCGGCGCGAAACTGTCCTTCAATGAAACCATCGGCCCGCGAAGCGAGGAAAGCGGCTATGTGCAGGCACCGGAGGAAGCCTATGGGATGGATGTTTCCGGCGTCGGCGGCGGCATCTGCCGGGCAAGCA
>JAGAHV010000256.1:0-6652 GCA_017626895.1 Clostridia bacterium
CATTTCCATGGACGGATTTACCCTCACCAGAAACGTTCCCTCCGGCGTCTTGATCTGAATCGGCCGGGAAACATCCGTCATCCTGGGGTTGACCAGGATCGAAAAGTCTCCGTTCAGTCCTGTTGGGATGAGGGTGATATGGTTTTTCTCAGGAGACACCGCCACAATGGTTCCCTTATTGACGGATGTGTCTGCACTGAGCCAGTAAAAACTGTTCATCTTCCGGGAATCCGCCCTTGTTTCCAGATCCCATACAATCAGCGGAGGAACCGGGTTTCGTTTAAACCGGTTGACATAATCAACGGCATTGCCGTTAACCTCCATCGTGTCAAACAGGAATTCCTGTGCCAGCGCTCTCCGGATCTGGGTGCTGAATTCTTCATCATCCTCTTCTTCATAGTAGGAAAGTGCCGTGACATTTCCCTCTTCGGCCCCGTTCACGTACTTCTCATATAGTTCGAGGAAACGATTCAGAAGCGGCTTTACAACAGCCGGATTCGCATAAGCCGTTGGATCTGTAAGGACCTCAGACAGTTCCTCATTTCCATCCGTATCCACGCTTGTCCTGTCATTAAAAACATGTCCTGAAGGAACCCGTATCAGCACCTGATGGGCATATCCGTACTCATACAGGTCATGATAATCACTCAGAATCTGCTCAAACTCAGCCGCGCGTACGCAGCGCAGTGCCTCTTCGGAAAGATAGTCCCGCACGCCCGCCTGAATGCTGAACGGAAGATTTGCCAGATTCAGCAGGCTGATGGTGTTGGGATGTCCAGAGGACATGTTTGCCGCGGCAAAACGGTCTGCCATTCTGGGTGCAATCTGGTATACTCCATCTCCGCCGGCCGAAAAACCCAGCAGGTAAACCCGGTTCGGATCTGCCTGATACAGCCGGATCATCATCTGAATCAGCCGGTCATAAAGTGGGTAGGATTCCCGCTGAAAATGCATGTCCCAGGTATCCGTTATCCCGCGGACAGCAATATAAATGCCATGATCCACTGACTGGCTGTAGTAATAGAACATCGTGTTCCATTGCTGATCGTTGTCATCCTTTCCTGCTCCGCCTCCACCGTGCAACGTAATGTAGAGCGGATATCCATTTGCGTCCGGCGATTTGATATCCATCATGAATTTCATGGAATGCCCGTCGTGTGTAAGGGTATAAACCGTCTGCTCCCGTCCGGAGAGAACCATCTTTTCCGTCCGAAGTTCGGCTTTCATTTTCGCGGCAAGGGCAGCATCGCTGAAATAGTCCAATTCCGCCTGTTTCATCATCTGCTGCATCTCCGCCTGTGTTTTTGACTCCAGCTGACCATTGACCTGATACACCGTTTCAGCCCATGCCGGCAGGAACATCGTCATCAGGATGACAAGAAGCCCGATTCCCAGCAGCCGCTTCATTCCTATCCTCCTCAATTCTCAACCTTGTCTTTCGCCTGAGCAGATCGCCCTGTTAACCGGCTCATTCAAGTTGTCGCGCAGCGACAGTTTAAATGAGCCGGTCACGGCTTTATTTCGTTTTTGACGTACCAATTTTTAAGCGTATAGTAACACCTTGTTACTTTGAAAAGCAAGCATTCAAAGCAACATTTTCCCCTTCATCCCTGGCCCTGAATGCCTGACCGGATTCCCCGCCCGTTTTCACTCTGGCATCTTCCCGGCAGTTCTCCCCCAGGGCAGCTCTATTGTTTTTTCAGGTTCCCCGATTCACTGAAGCCGGGATTGCGGAGAGCGTTTTTCCTACTTTATCGGCTTGACTCCAGATGGTTTCTGTGATAGATTTTCTGTTGAATAATACAAAGATAACTTCATTTTTTGGAATGGCTTTTGTCAAAGCCCGCGCACCTGCCGGGGCCGGGTTCTGACACTCTTGCCTGGTATGCCATCATTATAATCCGATAAAAGGAGCAAACGCACCGATGAGTGTGAAAAAGCAAAGTCGACAGGACAATACCATCATGAGGGCGATCCTTCTCGGAGGAATCCTTATCGTCATCCTCCTGGTTTTATCGACAATCTGGACAGGAAGGAATGCCCAGCGCGGCACGGAGCAGGCCGTTCATTCAATCAGCAATTTTTATCTGGGCGAGCTTGCCGGACGGCGCAAACAGGTTGTGAAATCCAACCTGGATACCAACATCCGGAACATGCAAAACGCCATTGAACTGCTCACAGAGGAAGATCTCTCCGATCTCCCGCATCTCCAGGCCTATCAGGCCAGAATGAAGAAGCTTTACACGGTAGAGAAGTTTGCTTTTGTCGATGAAACCGGACTGATCTATACCTCCCTCGGCACACTCACAAACATTGACGAATACCGCTTTGATTACCGGTCACTGACCGCGCCGAGTGTCTCCATCCGGGATATCCACAACGAGAATAAGAAAGTAGTTATTGCCATCCCGGTCAAGCCGCTTTCCTTCCAGGGGCATCAGCTGCTCTGCTGTTTCATGGAGATTGACATGGCTGTCCTGCTGGAGGGACTCTCCTTGCAGACAGACACCAACGGTGCCACTTTCTGCAACCTTTATGACAAGAGCGGCATCTCCCTGACCAACGTGGTCCTGGGCGGCCAGTCCGGTGAATACAATCTGCTGGACGCATTGAAAACGGCCGTCCTGAAGGGCAATGTCACGCTGGAGCAGATCCGTGATGACTTTGCCAGCGGCAGAGAAGGCGTCATTACCTTTGAATATAACGGGATTGATGAGACCATGCATTATATCCCGGTAGACGGAACAGACTGGATGCTGACCTACCTGATCCGCGAAAGCCTCATCAGCGAGCAGGTCAGCCATATCACACAGGATATTACAAACCGGAGCCTGTTCCAGAGCATGATCGTCCTGCTGGTGATGTCCGGATTCTTCCTGCTCATCCTGCTCCTGAACCGAAAAACCAGCCTCCTCCTGCTGGAGAGGGAAACCTCGGAGGCCGCAAACCGCGTCAAGCAAAAGGAAATGGAACGGCGCCTCAAGCTTCAGGATCAGCTTCTGGATCAGGAACGCAGAAATGAAACACTGACGCTGCTCCATGACATGCTCAATTCCGGCCCCTGGTATATGGACTTTGATGAACACGGAAAACTGACCGGCGTGAACTGGTCCTCCACCTTCCGGCAGATGGTGGGTTATACCAGCGAGGAGGATTTCCCCAACAAACTGGAATCCTGGTCAGACCTGCTGCACGAGGAGGATAAAGAACGTGTCCTTACGCAGTTCCAAAGCGCCATAGATGACTACTCGGGCAAAACGCCGTATGACGTGGAATATCGCCTTCTGACCAGGAATCAGGGCTGGCGCTGGTTCCACGCCATCGGGCAGCTGACGCGGCGGCCGGACGGTTCACCCATCACCTATGTCGGTATTTTCGTTGACATCACACAGCACAAACAAATGGAACAGCAGCTGGCCGACCAGCAGGAGACGCTCAAATCCGCACTGGCTCAGGCGGAGGAAGCCAATGCCGCAAAGACGTCCTTCCTCTCCTCCATGAGTCATGAGATCCGCACCCCCATGAATGCCATTATCGGCCTTGACGCCATTGCACTGAGAGACCCGGATCTCTCAGACCGCACCCGGGAACATCTGGAAAAAATCAACATCAGTGCCAAGCATCTGCTTTCCCTGATCAATGCCATCCTGGATATGAGCCGGATTGAAAGCGGCCGTATGACCCTCCAGAACGAGGAATTCTCCCTCAGTGACATTCTGGAACAGATCAATACCATGATCAACGGTCAGTGCCAGGAAAAGGGCCTGAATTATGAATGCAGAATTACCGGACCTGTGAATGACTTCTACATCGGGGATGATATGAAGCTGAAGCAGGTAATCATCAACATTCTGGGCAATGCGGTGAAGTTCACGCCGGCAGGCGGCAGCGTCACCTTCCTCGTGGAGCCGCAGGCAAAGTTTGAAGATAAGGCTACCCTCCGTTTTGTGATGAAGGATACCGGAATCGGCATGGATCCGGAATATCTGCCGAAGGTCTTTGAACCCTTCTCCCAGGAAGATGAAAACAAATCCAATAAATACGGCAGCACCGGCCTGGGAATGGCCATTACCAAAAACATCGTCGAGATGATGAACGGCAATATCACCGTCGAGAGTCAAAAGGGTGTCGGAACCACCTTTACCGTCACAATCACGCTGAAAACCACCAACCGCACCTTCTCCCTCGGCGAAGATGTCCGTCCTCAGGATCTGCGTGTTCTGGTCATCGACGATGATCCCGTGGCCTGTGAACATACCCGTCTGGTACTGGAAGAGGTGGGCATCGTTTCTGATTCCTGTCTCAGCGGGGCTCAGGCGCTTGAACTGCTGCAGGTCGCTCATGCCAGACAGGACGCCTACAACCTGATCCTCGTCGACCTGCGAATGCCGGACCAGGACGGTGTTGAGGTAACCCGCAGGATCCGCGAGCTCTATGACAACGAATCGGTCATCATCATCCTGACCGCATACAGCTGGGATGATGTCCTGCAGGAAGCACTGGATGCCGGCGTGGATACCTTCATTTCCAAGCCCCTCTTTGCCTCCAATATGCTGGATGAGTTCAGAAAAGTCATTCGCAGGAAGAACGCTGTATACGGAAGTGTGCATAAGGCCGATCTGACCGGACGCAAGATTCTCCTGGCCGAGGATACGGAGATCAACGCTGAAATCATGATCGACATTCTGGAGCTGCGTGACATGGAAACCGATCATGCCGAGAACGGCCAGCAGGCCCTTGAGATGTTCCGTGACAGCGCCCCCGGAACCTATGATGCCATTCTGATGGACATCCGGATGCCGGTGATGAACGGTCTGGATGCCACAAAAGCCATTCGTGCCCTGGACCATCCGGACGCGAAAACGATCCCCATCATTGCCCTGACGGCCAATGCCTTTGACGAGGATGTCCAGCGTTCCCTGCAGGCCGGAATGAATGCGCATCTCAGCAAGCCCGTGGAGTCGGATCACCTGTATCGCACCCTTGAGCTCCTCATTCGTGACTAAACGGACACTCCTGCAAAGGCTCCGCGGTCATGACGTCAGAAATCCACAAACGACAATAAAGGCATCCGTTACGGATGCCTTTTCCTGTTCCCAAGTTTATTTCAATTTTCCATACAGGTCATCATCCACCGGTTCCGGCCATTCCACCGCGGCATCTTTTCCGGGCACCATGACTGCCAGGTGCCGGAACCAGCTGTCCGCCGCTCAACCTGTTCGTGCTTGACCCCGCCGGAATAATTGGAAAGCTTTTAGAAGATGACACTCAGATCACTTCGGCACTTCCAGAATATGGGTGTTCTTTTGCATATGCCAGAGCCTTCTCATGGAATTCACCCGGTTTCATTTCTCCATAGTATGCCCGACGCCATTTTGTATAATCCAGTTTTTCTCTGCGAATAGGTGCAATAAACGCTTCAGCGCCTGCGGCTCCAAATTTCTCAGTTAAACACGTCATTCCGGCATCCGCCAGTTCAAATGTATTCTGTTCTGCAGACTCAATAGAATTTGCCATACTTCACTCCTCGATTGCAGCAGCACCTGTCAGTATAAATTCTCAATCCTACCGTCTTCTTTGCAGGCCTCAATTTCGGTCTCTTTTAAGGTGAGTTTTTTAAGTCTGGATTAAAGGTATCAATAAATATCCTGATCGCTTTTATCATAGCAATTTTCATCTCTTGTTCTGTTACTGATCTGTACAGATCCAATAATTCCAATTCATCTTTAGCTATAAATGAGTCGTACAAATTTGTCTTGTCAGGATGAAGTAATTCATCAACAGAAACATCAAAAAAATCGGCAAGTTTATCCATGTAATTCATGTATGATGTCGATTTGTTAACCTTCCATTGAGATACAGAATTTCTTGATATTCCAAGATATCTTGCCAAGTCACTTTGGCGAACACCTTTTACTTTTAGCAAGTGCAAAATATTATTCAATATCGCACTATTTCCAGAAATAGAGTCATTTTTTGGCATGACTGTATCCTCCGAATATTTTTATCGACAAAACAAATATGTCACGATATGATACGTACGCATGAAACTTAAAACATGCATTTAGAGCCTCATTTGGTCTTTGGCAGGAGCTGCTTTGTCTTGATGCCTGGTTTGACTAAGAGCCTGGAAAATAATTATCTGAACGATTTTGCTCACAAGATACTTTGACATAGACCATCCGAAAATGAAAAATGCATTGATTTATCACCGTATCCTGGGCTTCTTTCATGCTATTCTGTCAAGATAAGAATTCGTTCATATAATTATTTTCTGCGTTCTTATGACTTCTTGGACTGTTTTTTGGCATTTGGGACCCCTTTGGAGATTTGTCGATTTGTCGATTCATTTTCGGTTATAAGAGAACGTTGAAATTTCAAGCTTCTTGGCCTATAATGATATTTGATTTTTTATGCTTTGTCGATAGACAAGGTGGGAAGGAGGCGGAAAAAATGAGAGAGAAACCATATGTGGTGAAAACACACGATGTGAAGATGGACACCGAGTATAGTACCTGGATTCAGGAATTGAAGAAGAGCGCGCCGAGAATGATCAGCCCGGACACCGGGTTGTTCTGGAAGACGACCTGCCCGATGCCGCGCAGGACATGGATGGCGAAGGCCGCACCGATGTTCCCCTCAAGCTGTCTCG
>JAGAHV010000257.1:0-23357 GCA_017626895.1 Clostridia bacterium
GACGCCGACGCCCACACCGACGCCTACACCGACACCAACGCCTACGCCGACCGCGACGCCGACTACCGCGCCGACACCTACAGCGACGCCGACGCCTACTCCTACGCCAACCCCGACGCCGACTCCGACGCCTACGGTAAGACCTACCAAGACGCCTACTTCTGCACCTGAACAGAACGGTGCTCTGGCACTGCTGGGTCTTCTGCAGAACAACAGTACGGCCAAGGCAACCCCGACGCCCACACCGACTGCAGCACCTGAACAGAACGGTGTGATGGCTCTGCTGGGTCTTTTCCAGAATCAGTCTGATTCAACCAACGGGACAACGGCAACAACAACGCCGACGCCGACACCCACCGCTGCTGCTGAACAGAACGGCGGTCTGGCCACGGTTGGTCTTTTCCAGAATCAGGTCGGCACATCGACCGAACCAATGAACGGCACAGCGACACGCTCGCCGATGTCCACACCGAATGGGGCACAGACAGCGACCACGAGTCCCATGCCGTATGGTTCACAGACCTCGAATTCGGGTTATGATCCGTATGGAACGGGCTCCACAACTGCGGCGAATGATCCGTATGCAACGGGGACCTCAACCGCAGCGAATGATCCGTATGGAACAGGCTCTACAACTGCGGCGAATGATCCGTATGCAACGGGGACCTCAACCGCAGCGAATAATCCGTATGCAACGGGAACCTCAACCGCAGCGAATGATCCGTATGGAACGGGCTCTACAACTGCAACATATGATCCATATGGAACGGGAACCTCAACCGCAGCGAATGATCCGTATGCAACGGGCTCTACAACTGCAGCATATGATCCGTATGGAACAGGCTCCACAACCGCAGCATATGATCCGAATGGGACGGGAACCTCAACCGGGGCGTATGATCCCAATGGAACGGGAACCTCAACCGCAGCATATGATCCGAATGGAACGGGAACCTCAACCGGGGCGTATGATCCGAACGGAACAGGAACCTCAACCGGGACGTATGATCCGAACGGAACAGGAACTTCAACCGGGACGTATGATCCGTTTGGGACGGGGATGACCGGTACGGACTATACCGCTGCGTCAGGTGCCAATGGGGCATATGTGACGAGAACGGCTTCTGCCGGTGCGGATACTGCACCGGACAAGGTGCTGAAGAGCAGCTTCACTTCTCAGAACAATCAGATCTCTGAAGCATTCTCCCGTTTTAACACGGTTACCATGGGCGACCCGAATGAGTATTCCGGAATGAACGGTGTTGTCACGTTCCGCGGCGGCCCGTTCAGACAGAATGCAGCAGCCAGCTTTGTGACTGTGACAGAAGGAAAACTGCAGCCGCTGAAAGTGATCCGTACATCCCGTCTGGGTGAGGATGATGAAACTCTGACCGGTTTCGGATTCGGAGCCCAGCCGATTATCGTCAAGTGGTATAAGGATGTTCGTCAGATGATGAACATCGATAAGGAACTGATTGGAAAGTCAGGTCTCAAAGAGGTTATCGCGCCGTCGACAGACGGAAAGATTTATTTCCTTGACCTTGATTCAATGGAAGCGACCCGCCCGGCACTGAATGTCGGAGTCCCGCTTTCCGTTACCGCCTCTGTCAACCCGTATGGCCTTCCGATTCTCTATGTCGGACAGTCTGCGGAGAAGGTGGAGGGTTATGAGGTCAATGCCGGCATGCGTATTTACAGTCTGGTTAACCAGAAACTGCTCACGTTCATGACCAGCCTGAATACGGTTGCCGAGGGCGGCGATCATGGTGTCCGTTCCTCTGCACTGCTTGAAACCAATTCGGATACCCTGATCTATACGGATGATAACGGCATGCTGTATACGATCGGTCTGGGAACACAGTTCGATCCGAGCACTGGCAACATCATGCTGAATCCTTCGGATGCCGGATACGGCTATGTGACCAAGCTCAAGCAGGCCAAGCAGGGCATCCCTGCCGGTGTCTCCGTCTACGGAAATTACGCGTATTTCGGCGATATTGCCGGTTCTGTCCAGTGCATTGACATGAATACCATGCAGTGCGTATGGGCCAGAGATGTGGGCGATTCCGTAATGGCTGCCATTTCCATTGAGGAAACGGCTAACGGCGTCTATCTCTATACCGGAAATGTGGTCAACAAGTTTGGAAAGAGTGCGGTTGTTTCTCTGTACAAACTGGATGCGCTGACGGGCGATCTGATCTGGCAGTACCAGACGGAGTACAAGGGCAAGTATGAATCCAAGACTGCCGAGAAGCGGATGTATGCCGGCCTGATGGCCTCCCCGATCGTCGGTCAGGGTGATATCAGTGACCTGGTCATCTTCAACGTCAACCGCCTCACGGTGGCGGATAAGACCAACAGCGCTGTTCTGTATGCACTGAACAAGGAAACCGGCAAACCCGAATGGTCGGAGATTCTCGATGCGGAATCGGTTTCCTCACCGGTAGCAGTCTACAATGAGATGGGGACCAGCTTCATCATCGTTGGCGATAACAACGGAAACCTGCGTATGCTGGATGGCTATAACGGAAATACAATGGATATTGTCAATCTCCAGACGGCCATTCAGGCATCTCCGGCTGTCTACGGCAACCGTATCGTCGTAGGAACGACCGGCGGATCTCTGTACTTCCTGGATATCAAGTAAATGAAAAGCCGTTGCGGTTGCAACGGCTTTTTTAGAAAAAAGCAATTGGGAGGCAAGTATGGGTACTTATTTGATTGCTCTTGATCAGGGAACAACCAGCTCCCGCGCGGTGCTGTTTGATGAACAGGCGCGGATTGTGGCCATGAAAAGCTATGAGTTTGAACAGATCTATCCGCAGCCGGGCTGGGTCGAGCATGATCCCGAGGCAATTCTGGATTCGCAGATCGATGCGCTGCGGGAAGTGGTCAGGATGAGCGGCATTCAGCCGGAGCAGATTGCCGCCATCGGCATCACCAATCAGCGGGAGACGACCATTGTCTGGGACCGGAAAACCGGAATGCCGGTCTACAATGCCATTGTCTGGCAGTGCAGAAGGACCGCCGGTCTGGTTCAGCAGCTGGTGGATGAGGGACTCGAACCCCATATCCGCGAGGTAACAGGTCTGGTGCCGGATGCCTATTTTTCGGGAACCAAGCTGAAATGGATTCTGGATCATGAGAATCTGCGTGAGCGTGCCAGAAACGGGGAACTCTGTTTTGGCACTGTGGATTCCTTCCTGACCTGGAACATTGTCAAGGGACGTCCGCATGTGACGGATGCCACCAACGCGGCCCGGACTATGCTCTTTGACATTCAGAAAAATGAATGGGATGATACCCTGCTTGAGGCGCTGGACATTCCCAAAGCCATTCTGCCCCGCGTGGTTGATTCATCCGGAATCATCGGCATGCTGGATCCCACCATTCTGGGCTGTGAGATCCCGGTGGCGGCCATTGCCGGCGACCAGCACAGCGCCCTGTTCGGCCAGGGCTGTTTCACCCCCGGCATGATGAAAAACACCTATGGAACCGGCTGCTTCCTGCTGATGAACACCGGGGATAAACCCTCCCGGAGTGCGCATGGACTGATCACCACCATCGGCTGGCGGATCGGAGGCAAATGTACCTATGCCCTGGAGGGCAGTGTCTTTATCGGCGGCGCCGTCGTCCAGTGGCTGAGGGATGAAATGCATCTGATTCAGCGGGCATCCGAGACGGAATCCATCGCGGCGTCCATTCCGGACAACGGCGGGGTCTATCTGGTACCAACCTTCACCGGTCTGGGCGCACCCTACTGGGATATGTACAGCCGGGGCACCATTGTCGGCCTGACACGGGGAACCGGAAGGGCACACATCGTCCGCGCGGCGCTTGAATCCATTGCGTTCCAGTCGGCGGATCTGGTGGAGGCGATGGCCAATGACTGCGGTGCGGTGCCGAAGGAACTGCGGGTGGACGGCGGTGCCAGCGCCAACCGGTTCCTGATGCAGTTCCAGGCGGATATTCTCAACTGCCGCGTCATTCGTCCGGCAGTCATTGAGACAACCGCGCTGGGTGCAGCCCTGATGGCCGGCCTGGCGGTGGGGGTCTATAAGGATATTGAGGATATTTCAAAGATCTGGCAGAAAGATCTGGAACTGAAGCCGCTGATGAAAGAGGCGGACCGGGTGCGTGAACTGGCCGGCTGGCATAAGGCGGTTCAGCGCAGCATGAAATGGATTGAACCCGAAAAGTAATCCACGGAGAAGGAAAACAGGCTGCAAAGTCCGGACAATCCCGGGCTTTGCAGCCTGTTTCTGTTCAGGGAATCAGACAGGTGATCTTTTTGACGGCCATCTCATCCGGCGTCACATAGACGGTGCGCTGATGGGTATAGATGACGAATCCCGGCGGTGTTCCGCCCGGTTTTTTGATATAGCGCCGCAGGGTAATATCGACGGGGACACCGGAGGAGTGGACGCCTTTGGAGTAGTAGGCGGCTAGCATGGCGGCCTCGGCAATGGTGGTTTCAGGCACCTGCTCGGAATGCACGATGACATGGGATCCGGGCATTTTCTGGGCATGCAGCCAGGTTTCATTGCCGGAGGCGTGCATGGTCAGTGCCTCATTCTGGATGGAATTCTTTCCGACCTCCATCTCAATGCCGTCACAGGACAGGAAGCGCATGGGCTGGGAGGGCACTTCCTTCCGCTTATTGCCTTTGTTTTCCTTCCGGCGGATATACCCGGAGGTGATCAGCATCTCCCGCAGTTCCTCCACGCCGCGCAGGTCGGAACACTTGCGAAGATCGTCCTCCATCTGGTACAGCCAGAGCAGTTCATCCTCGGCTTTCTGTTTCTGCTCGGAGGCAAGGCGCTTGGCGCCCCGGGCTTTCTGGTACAGCTTGAAGTACCGCTGGGCGTTCTGGGCAGGGGACAGGGACTCATCCAGGGGAATCTCAATGGGCGCACAGTCCTCGCTGTAGTAGTCGGGAACGGTTGCTGATTTGGCGCCTTTTTCGATCAGGTAGAGGTTTCCCTGAATCAGCTCGCCCCGCTTCTTGTATTCATCCATCTTTTCGGCATTGCGCAGCGCATCTTCCTGGATGGCGATCTTCTTTTCGCACCGCTCGATGTTGTTGCGGATGATGCGGGAAATTCCGGAGATATGCTGCTGAAGCCGTTCATGCAGATTCCGCTCCCGATAGAACAGTTCCAGTGCCTCGCTGGGAGAGCCGCAGGCCGTATAGGGCATTCCTTCCAGGTGCTGCTGCGGAAAGGGATACAGATCCTTTGGACTTCCGTTCTCGGAGAACAGGACAATGGCGGGCCCGCGCCCGGGAAGATCCCGGACGTACTGACACAGCGCCTCTGCGACCTGGGTGAGATCATAGGAAGCGGGGGCAAATTCCGGATTTAACTGGAGCGCGCACACGGCTTCCTCGGCGGCCTGAATGGAAAATCCGGAAATAACTTTTGAGATGGCCCGTGCCAGACCGCACTCCATTTCGGCAAGGCGGTCGCGCAGAATGGCCGGGGTGAGATGTTCCGGGGCGATTTTTCCCTGAAGGGAGGGACGCTCATAGGGCAGACCGGGTTCAATCTGACGAACACGGGAAAGGGTCTCATTGACATGACGGGCCGCATCGATGACCGTGCGTCCCTGGGTGAGCAGGATGATATTGGAATACCGGCCCATGAGTTCAACGACCAGTGTGCGGACCACCGGATCGCCCAGCTCACTGAGCGAGGTGACGTCCATCTCGAGAATGCGGTCACCGTCGATCTGGCGGAATTCACGGATGCGCCCGCCGCCCAGGTATTTCCGCAGCAGCATGCAGAACATGGGCGGATCCATGGGCGCAGCCGGGGATTCCTGTGTCAGATGAACACGGGCGGAACTGGCAGAGGCACTCATGACCAGACGTTGGTTTTTCCCCTGTGCGCGGATCAGCAGATGAATCTCATCCCGTTCCGGCTGGATAATTTTGTCGATGCGTCCCTCGGCCAGCTTGTCCTGGAGTTCGCGTGCGACAAAACCCAGCATGACGCCGTCCATAGGCATGGTAAATTCCTCCTTTATGAGCAGTGACTTGGTCTTTGGCACCGCTGTTTTTCGGTGCTCATATTTGACAAACTGCCGCTGTGGCGGCAGGCCCACTCCTTTAATTTGACCTGGTAATTGGACTTGCTACGCATGGTCCCGGCTGCGTTGCATGGCGAATGGCCAAAAGTGGCGCAGCCGCCGACTATTATAGCAGAAATCACCGCGGGTGCACAGACAAACAATCCGAAGGTGAGAAATGACCTGAGTGACTGGAAAAACGTTGCACGCACGGGAGAATCTGTACTATAATCAGTTCAGCGACAGAGAAAGGAATGAAAAAATGGAAAAACTGGTTGCTGCCACGCGGAACGTGAATAAAATCCGGGAAATAGAGGAAATCCTCGGCGGGCATTTTGAGGTCATTTCCATGGATGAGGCCGGGGTGGCCGGGGAAGCGGAGGAGACGGGAAACTCGTTTGAGGAAAATGCGGTGCTCAAGGCATCGTATGTCATGGAACAGACCGGACTTCCGGCCATTGCGGATGACAGCGGGCTGGAGGTGGACGCACTGGGCGGGGAACCGGGCATTTACAGCGCGCGTTACAGCGGCGGGCACGGGGATGATGAGGCGAATAATCAGCTGCTGCTGAAAAAACTGGAAGGTGTCCCGAAACCGCGCACCGCCCGCTACGTGGCGGCCATTGCCCTGGTGCGGCCCGGAAAACCGGTCATCTGCTGCCGCGGGTGCTGTGAGGGCGAGATTCTGACGGAATATCACGGAACCGGCGGGTTTGGCTATGATCCGCTGTTTCTCTGCGAAACCGGGAAGACGTTTGCACAGATTGATGCGGAGACCAAAAACGCCATCAGCCACCGGCGAAGGGGAATTGACGCGGTCCTGAACGAACTGAAAAAGGAACAGGCAGCGCAGGCCGGAAAAGGGGAACGGACATGATGCGGGCAGCGGTATTCTCGGACAGCCACGGGGATGTGGCGGCCATGGAAGCGCTCTACCGGGAAATGGACCGGATTGACATGATCTTCTTTCTGGGGGATATGAGTGCGGATATCGACCGCTTTCGGCAGGATCTGGAGCGGGCAGGGGATAAGACCCCGGTGTACCATGTAAGAGGAAACAACGACATCACCTCAAGGGAACCGGATACCCTGATTGTTCCCATGGAAGAGCGGAAAGTGCTGCTGACGCACGGACATCTGTACCGCGTGAGGACAGGGACAGAGGCCCTTTGCCGCGCGGCCCTTTCCATGGGCTGTGATACGGCCCTGTACGGACATACCCACAGCCGGTACTGCTCCTTTGATCAGGGGGTGTTTGTCCTGAATCCGGGCGCGGTTTCCGGATCCGTCCCAGGCATGCGGAAAACCGCCGTCATTCTGACCGTGGAGGGGAACCGGATTCGCTCGGAGGATGTTGTTCTCGGATTCTGAAGACGCGTTCCGGTCAATTCCGGCCTGGTTCTGCCATCATTGCACATGTTTGGTTTATCGGACATGGTGAAAGTGAACAAAATCAAAAAACTAGAAAAAAAGTGTTGACAGGAAGGGGGGATATGGATATAATTCCATCTTGTCAGCGGGAACGTCGCAGCGCAGGAGAGAGCATGCGCCTGTAGCTCAGTTGGATAGAGCAACGGCCTTCTAAGCCGTGGGCCGTGGGTTCGAATCCCTCCAGGCGCGCTAAATGGTGGGTATAGCTCAGTTGGTTAGAGTGCCAGGTTGTGGCCCTGGAGGTCGTGGGTTCGAGCCCCACTACTCACCCCACTATTTTGTTTAAAAATAATGGGGTGTAGCCAAGCGGCAAGGCATGGGACTTTGACTCCCACATACGCAAGGTTCGAATCCTGCCACCCCAGCTAAATGATCCATTAGCTCAGTCGGTAGAGCACCTGACTTTTAATCAGGGTGCCTGGGGTTCGAATCCCCAATGGATCACCATCCTTTTTTGCGGGTGTGGCGGAATGGCAGACGCGGCAGATTTAGGTTCTGTTGCCTGAGGCGTATGAGTTCAAGTCTCTTCACCCGCACTAATCTTTACGCGGTAGTAGCTCAGCTGGTAGAGTGCCACCTTGCCAAGGTGGATGTCGCGAGTCCGAATCTCGTCTACCGCTCCATATGCAGGTGTAACTCAATGGTAGAGTTCCAGCCTTCCAAGCTGGCTACGTGGGTTCGATTCCCATCACCTGCTCCATATGCACCTTTAGCTCAGTTGGTAGAGCACCTGACTCTTAATCAGGGTGCCCAGGGTTCGAGCCCCTGAAGGTGCATTTTCCCCTTAATTTCATATCGTGCACCTTTAGCTCAGTTGGTAGAGCACCTGACTCTTAATCAGGGTGCCCAGGGTTCGAGCCCCTGAAGGTGCACTATGGCAAAGTCCGAACCCTGAGCGGTTCGGATTTTTGTTTGTCACCACGTTTTTCGGGAGCCGATCGCTGCCATGCATACAGGCGGGCAAATAAAAAAAGCGGGCCGTGCCCGCTCAGTCAGTGCTGTTCCCTGTACTGCAGGAGTGCCTGTGCCAGCTGATCCGGACAGGACGTGTTTCCGCGGCACTTTATGCCGCTGAGCCGCCGGATGGCCTCATCGATGTGCATGCCTTTTACCAGCGCAGACACGCCCTGCGTGTTTCCGCGGCAGCCGTTGGTAAACTGAACAAACGTAATGATGCCGTTCTCATCGACATCAAAATCAATCTTTGTGGAACAGGTTCCGTGTGTCTTATAGGTCATGGTATCCTCCGTTTGTGTCAGACGCAAAGGACCTGACAGATTCTTGCAGGCCTGTCCGTCTGAGTTTTCCTCATTTTAGGCAGGCGGCCTGGAATTGTCAAGCAAAACAGACTGACCGTCGGAAGAATCACTGACAAATGTACATGTTTTGGGGTATAATAGCATGACCGCTGTCGGGGGACAGTGAACGGCGAAAGAACCGGCCCCGGAGCGGAAACTGACAGAGAATGGCGGAAGTCCTCATGTTGCAGAGGATTAAGGGAGAAGTTCATGGAAAAAAGACAGTTTACATTTGCCTCACAGAAAAACCGTTGGGGCTTTACGATTCTCAGCGTGATTCTCTTTATCATGCTTGGACCTTTCGCAAGTGTACTGGCATTTCTGCCCAGGATGATGACCACGCTGCCCATCCTCCTGGTGATTCTGCTGGGGTATGTGGGCATCGTCAGCACGGTCCTGTGTACAGCGGTTGTTGTCATGTACGCCATGCTTCTGTTCGGCATATACGGGGCAATCGGGGCGCTGATTTTCCTGGTGCCGCCGCTGATCAGCACGGCGGTGCTGAGTGAACGGAATATGCCGTTTTTCAGGTCATGCGCCATCAGCGGCATGGTGATGCTGCTGTGTGAATACCTGGTTCTGGCGATTATTTCCATGGTCACCGGACAGGACGCGGTTTCCGCCGTGATGCAGCTGTTTGTGGATTTCTTTAATGAGAATTCCCTCCTGTCCACGTCGCTGATGGATGTGATGATGCAAAACGGACTGATCTCCATCAACCAGGCGGCCTCAAGCATTTCGCAGCTGTCGGCCGGTGACCGGGTCAGCATTCTGCAGAGCTTCATCCGCAGCATGGATCAGCTCCTGCGGCTGGAGGTGCCGCTGCAGATTGCCACCGGTGCGGTTTCCATGGGATTGCTGGGGCAGTTCCTGATGCGCTATGCCATGCGGACCAAAGGAGTCAAAGTGGATTGCCCGCCGTTTCGCACCTGGCGGATTCCGGACGGCTTCGGACGGGTGATGCTCATTACCGTCGCCGCCCTGTATCTCCTGTCCCTGATCGGCAGGGGAATGGATACCATGTTTACCGTGGTCAGCGGGGTCTTTGAGCAGCTCCTGACCCTGCAGGGAATCGCGGCGGTCTGCTATTCACTGCATCAGAACGGAAAGAGCCGCCGGATGCAGTTCTGGGTGTTCGTTCTGGGCTATTTCATTCTGGGAATTGCGGCCGTGATTGTCGGAATCATTGACCAGACCTTTGATTTCACCCATCGCCGGGCAGAACTCAAGAAACTGGATGAGCAGCGCCGGCGGGATGCCTATGATCCGAAAGCGGAAAACCGGAACGAGTAAAACGGACAAAGGCCGGAACGAACATACACGAATCACAGAGGAGGAACGAATCATGAAAGTTATTCTGCTGAAAGATATCAAGGGAACGGGAAAGAAAGATCAGATCATTGAGGCCTCGGATGGCTATGCACGGAATTTCCTGTTTCCCAAGGGCCTGGCAAAGGAAGCCAATGCGGCTAATGTAAATGCCATTGAAAATGCCCAGAAGGCCCAGAAGCACCGTGAAAATGTCGAAAAGGCCGAGGCAGAGGAAAAGGCACGGAAGCTGGCCGGCAAGGTGCTCAAGGTAACGGCGAGAGGGGCAGAAGGCGGACGTCTGTACGGTTCGGTTACCTCGCAGGAACTGGCAGAGGCGCTGGATAAGCAGTATGGGGTCAAAGTCGAAAAACGCCGTATTGAAAGCGCCAATATCCGCAATGCCGGTGAGTACAAGGTCAGCGTATGGCTCTATGCGGGAATCAAGGTTGAGATGACCGCCGTGGTTGAGGTGGCCCAGTAACCCTTTTAAGGGCTGACCGGCTTCTTGAGCAGATTCATCCTTTCTGTCAGGGGGAGGAATGGAATCTGCTCAGTATTTTTACGGACCGGAACCCGGGCTTGCTTGTCAGGGCGGAAGGGAGCAGGAAAAATGGATGAACAGGTAATGCGCGTACCGCCCAACAATGCGGATGCGGAACGAAGTGCGCTGGGGGCAATGCTCCGAAACAAGGACATGCTGCCTCTGGGCTTTGAACTGCTCAAACAGGATGATTTTTATCAGCCGGCACATCGTGAAATCTTTGAGGCAATGCGGCAGCTGTCCATTACCGGCCAGCCGTGTGACCTGGTGACGCTGGCAGATGAACTGCAGCGCCGGGGAACCCTGGAGGGCGTGGGAGGAGACCGGTATCTGATCGATCTCATGGCCGGTGTTCCGAGCGCGGTCAATGCCCGGGCATACATGCAGATTGTGGATGAAAAATCCACGCTGCGCCGTCTCATCAATGCCAGCAATGAAATTCAGAATGACTGTTATGCCCAGACGGAGACGGTTGAAAAGATCGTCAATAAGGCCGAAAAGTCGATTTTTGATATCGCTCTTCGGCGCAAGGACTCGGAAAACCTGATTCATATCGCGGAAGTTCTTCCGGATACCTATGCGAAAATCCAGCATCTGTTTGATCTGCGGGGCGGCATTGACGGCGTCCCCACCGGTTTTACGGATCTTGACAATCTGCTGACCGGTCTGCACGGCGGTGAACTGGTCATTGTCGGCGCCCGTCCGTCCATGGGAAAAACCAGTTTCGGACTGAACGTTCTTTCCCAGGCGGCAAAGGCAGGCAAGACGGTGGCCATGTTTTCCCTGGAAATGCCGAATGAACAGCTGGCCATGCGTCTCCTTTGCGCAGATGCCCGGGTAGACATGCAGGCGGTCCGGCGGGGAACTATACGGGATGAGGACTGGCTGCGGCTGGCCGAGGCCCTGGGGCCGCTGGGCGCCTCCAACATCTATATCGACGATACCTCCGGAATCTCACCCGCGCAGCTGCGTTCGCGCTGCAGGCGGCTGATGATGGACAAGGGTCTTGACATGATTCTGGTGGACTATCTTCAGCTGATGAGTTCGGATGGACGCGCCGAGAACCGTCAGAACGAGGTCAGTGAGATTTCCCGTGACCTGAAGGGCATTGCCAAGGAACTGAATGTGCCCATGGTGGCACTGGCACAGCTCTCCCGTGCCGGTGCACAGAGAAGCGATAAACGTCCGATTCTGTCGGACCTGCGTGATTCCGGCGCAATTGAGCAGGACGCAGATGTCATCATGTTCCTGCACCGGGAGGAATATTACAATTCCGATACCGAGGACAAGAACGTGGCAGAGGTCATCGTGGCCAAACAGAGAAACGGCCCGCTGGGGACCGTCAAGCTGGCCTGGCTCGGGCAGTTTACCCGTTTTGCCAATCTGCAGCCGAATTAATCCGTGGATAAATGGAAAGGAAAACGATGGGAACACTGGTAATCGCTGAAAAACCTTCCGTTGGCCGGGATATTGCCAGGGTCATCGGTGCCGGTGAGCGGGGCGAGGGATGCCTGAAAGGAAACGGATACGTGGTTTCCTGGGCAATCGGTCATCTGGTGACGCTGAAGGAGCCGGATGAAATCGACGAAAAGTATAAGCGGTGGCGGGCGGAGGATCTTCCGATTCTGCCGGAGCGCATGGAAACAAAGGTGATCAGCAAGACACGGTCCCAGTTTTCCATCCTCAAAAAGCTCATGAATGACGGGGACATTACCGATATCGTCTGCGCAACGGACTCGGGGCGTGAGGGCGAACTGATCTTCCGTTACATCTATGAGCAGGCCAGATGCAAAAAGCCGGTCAAACGGCTCTGGATTTCCTCCATGACGGAGGAGGCGATCCGGGCCGGCTTCGAAACGCTGAAACCCTCCCGGGAATACGATAACCTGTACCGGAGTGCCCGGTGCCGGGCAGAGGCCGACTGGCTGATCGGCATGAATGCCACCCGTGCCTTTACCATTCATTATAATGTCATCCTGTCCATCGGACGGGTTCAGACACCGACGCTGTCCATGCTGGTACGCCGGCGGCGCGAGATCGACAGCTTTGTTCCGGAGACCTATTATACGGTAAAAGCGGATTTCGGCGGCTATGAAGGCACGTATGTGGACGCGGAGGGGAACAAACAGGTCCAGGAAAAGGAGAAGGCTGAGAAAATTGCCGGCGATGTCAGGGGAAAACCGGCAGAGGTGACGGATGTCCAGGCGGAGAAAAAGACGGAAAAGCCGCCGCTCCTGTATGACCTGACCACCCTGCAGCGCGAGGCCAATTCCCGCTTCGGGTATTCGGCCAAAAAGACCCTGCAGATTGCGCAGGACCTGTATGAAAAACATAAGCTCCTGACCTATCCCCGGACCGACAGCCGCTATCTGTCCCATGACATGATCGGGAAGGTCAAGGAAACCCTTGGAAAATATGACGGGAACCTGAAAGCGATCGGGGAAAAAGCCCTTGAATATGGCGTCACTGCCCGGCCGCGGGTCTTTGATGATGCCAAACTGACGGATCACCATGCGATCATCCCCACCGGGAAAGCCGCCTCGCGCGTCAACCTGACCACGGATGAACGGAATGTGTATGACATGGTGGCCACACGCCTGTGTGCCGTGTTTTATCCGGACTACATTTATGAGGCACAGAAGGTGACCACCCGATGTGAAAACTATGACTTTCTCAGTCAGGGACGCCGGGTCCTTCAGCTGGGCTTCAAGGAACTGAATCCCGTGCAGCAGAAAAAAGGCCGAAAAGGCACAGAATCCGTCGATGACAAAGAGCTGCCGCCGCTGAGCAGGGGGGACGCGCGGACCTGCACAAAGGCGGAGGTCAAGGAGGAATCGACCAAACCGCCCAAGGAGCACAACGATGCCAGCCTGCTGGCGGAAATGGAACATGCCGGACGGAAAATCGAGGATGAGAATCTGCGGGAACAGATGAAGGACTGCGGTCTCGGGACGCCGGCCACCCGTGCGGCGATCATCGAACGGCTGATTGAGGTCGGCTATGTGCGAAGGGTGAAACGAAACCTGATCGCCACCGAAAAGGGCGTAAAGCTGATTGAGGCCGTGCCCGGCGAGATGGCCAGCCCGGAGATCACCGGACGGTGGGAGCAGATCCTGGCGGAGATCGCCAGAGGCGCTGACCGGGAACAGGAATTCCGTCAGGGCATTTCCGAGATGGCCGGCAAACTGGTCCGGGATGCCCGTACGGCGCCGGATGTTCATTTTGAACCGGAAGAACGGCGGAAAGGCAGCCGCACAAAACAGAAAATGCCCTCCTCGCTGGGGATTAAATGCCCTCTCTGCGGGCAGGGTGAGGTAGCGGAGAACCGTGCGGCCTTTTACTGTACCCGGTACAGGGAAGGATGCAAATATACGGTCTGGAAAAACGGCCTGGTCAGGTACGGCGGACCGGACATCAATGAGAAACTGATTCGGCTCTGTCTTGCCAAAGGGGAGGTCAGGGGATCGACGGGAACCATTTATACCAGCCCGAAAGGGGAACTGACCTTCGTGGCCTCTGCACCCCGGTAGTCCGAAGTCAAAAGCTGGAGGAAATATGCTTTATCAGGAAAGTGACTATACGAATAACCAGGCCGAGATTCGCCGGGAAAGACGACTGTTTTATCTGCTGGCCATTCCGGGACTGGTCCTGTGCGTGATCGGCTTTGTGATCCGGAACCAGATTCTGGCATCCCTGGGGCTTTTTCTGATGCTCGCAGAGATGATTTACATGTATGACATGCGTCTGGGTCCCCTCAAGCGATACCGGACCTTTCTGGCGGAGATCCGGAAGGGACTCAGCCATGATACCCGGGGGGTTCTCATCCGTGTCGGACAGGAACCGGTTTTCACGGAAGGGGTCTATTTCCGGGAATATCTGATCAATATCTACAAGGACAGGGCAGAGGACGGTGAGCGCCGGTTCCTGCTCGACTGGAAAAAGCCCGTACCGGAATTTGCGCCCGGTGACTATGTGGTCGTGCACAGCCACGGGGTCTATGTACTGGGAGTTTCCCCGCTGAAAATGGATGAAAATGAGAAAGACTGATCCGATTGGCGTGCCCAGGCACGCCGCTCTTTTTGTGCTGGCCATGGGACTGATTTTTGCCGGAATGCTGGTCCTGAACGGGCTGACGCCGCTTCAGGCGGATGATTACGATTATCTCTACAGCTGGGATACGGGCAAACCGCTGGCCGGCTTTCTGGACATCCTGAGGTCCCAGGCGGCACACTACCGGCTCTGGGGCGGGCGCAGCGTGACGCACACGCTGACACAGACCTTTCTGTACCTGGGAAAGCCCCTGTTTAACGTTTTCAGCGCTCTCGCGTACGTGGTTCTTCTCCTGGAAATCCTCCGGCTCGGAGGCATCTCCTTGAGATCGTTCCCATCTGCAGCGCTTCTTTTCGTCCATCTCTGCCTCTTTCTGTTTGTGCCCTATTTCGGGGTGGTTTTCCTGTGGCTGGATGGAGCATGCAACTATCTATTTGGAACGGTCCTGGCGCTTTTGCCGCTTCTGATGACCATAAGCCGTCTTTCCGGCGGCCTGTTCAGCCGGGCAAAGATGCTGCCGGTGATGCTTTTCCTGTTCTTCATCGGGGGCTGGACCAATGAAAATACGGCGGCAGGAATCCTGGCCGCAGGCGCGCTGCTCTTTGTGACAGAATGGAAACGGCAGGGCCGGCTGGACAAGGCCTGGCTGGCCGGACTGCTTCTGGAAGCGGCCGGAGTTGCCCTGATGCTGCTGGCTCCGGGCAACCGGGAAAGAGCCGGGGCATATGTCATGGGGAATATCTTCCTTGAATATGGACGCAGAACCGTTTATGTGGTGTATTACGGACTGCGGTTCTGCGGGATCGTGGGCATTCCGATGATCACCCTTCTCTGGCTGAACCGGAAGCGCGGTCCCTTTACCGTGCACCGGCTTGTGTGCGCGCTGGCAGCGCTGCTGGCCATCCTGGCCCTGATCGGCTCGCCGGAGGTTTCGGACCGGACCTATCTGGGGCCCTTTGTCCTGCTTCTTTCCCAGTGTGTGGCGGAGGCGCGCCTTGCGCTGCAGGGAAAGAAGGAACCGCGCTTCATGCCGGCAGCTCTGTTGGCGCTGTCACTGGGGCTGTTTATCCTGTCGGGCCATGAGGTCCATCTGCATGCACAGCGCTGGCAGCAGCAGCTTGACCGGATTGAGGCGGCCAGGCAGGCGGGGGAGACGTCGGTCACCCTTGAGCCTGTTCCCTCCCGCTCACGGTATACCATGAGCATCCCCCTGGAACAGGAACCGGATCTGTGGCCGAACCGGACCCTCAGCCGCTGGTTCAGGCTGGATATTCACGGATCTGCCGGACCGAAATGACCACATGGCCCTTTGGAGGCGCAGAACGGGGCTGGAAGGGCGGAAATTTTGAAGGAAGTGCATAAAAAATCCGTGTTTTCCTTCACAATCTGTTCTTGACAATTGCATAGGCCAAAACTATAATAAGGCGAAATTGCCTTGTTAAAGGAAAGGGAGAGACTTGATCATGAAAAAAGTGTTTGCGTTGGCTGCATTGCTGCTGATGCTGGTGTGTGTCCTGTCAGGCTGCAATCTCGTCGGACATGACGATGCCCTGGATGCTGCACAGATTGTCGCAACAGTCAACGGAAAAGAAATCACCAAAGGTGAATGGAAAGCCTATCGTGACTACATGGCAAATTATACGCAGCAGTATTATCAGCAGTATTACGGCGTTTCCATGCCGCTGACGCCTGCTGATATTGAGTCATACGGTGAACCGGCACTGGAGCAGATGGTTCGGTCCACGGTCATCGACCAGAAGATGGAAGAACTGGGCATCAAGCCGCTGACGGAAGAGGAAACGAAAGAAGTCGAAGAGTACGCCGACAGCATGGTGGACTGGTATAAGATGATGCTCCGTTACCAGAATCATCCGGAGGTTGAAACGGTAGAGGAAGAGACCGAGCGTCTGGCAAAGGATGCGGAGGCGACGCCTTCCGAGGCAACCCCTTCTGAGGCAACTCCTTCCGAGGCAGCAGAAGAGCCTGCAGCCACGGCCACGCCTGAGGCACCCAAGGCAACCATTACCAATGCGGAACTGGATGCCATGCTGACGGAAGAACTGACCGCGATGGGTTATACCCGTGAGTATTTCATCGAAGAAAGAACGGAATCCAAGGCGAATGAGAAGCTGCATGAGCACATCAACAAGGATGTCACGGTTTCCGATGATGAGGTGAAAGCTGAATTCGACAAGAAGGCAGCTGAACAGAAAGATTCTTACGACAAGGATAAGACGGCTTACCTCGCGGCAGTCAACAGTGGGACCGATGCGTACTATGTCCCCGAAGGGTATCGCGGCGTCAAGAATCTGCTGATCGGCCTCGCGGATGAGGACAATACGAAGATTGATTCCATCCAGAGTGAGATTAATACGGCCAAGAGTGCCGTGACGACGGCTCAGTCCCAGCTGGACAAGCTGAAAGAGGAAGATCCCTCGGATTATGACGAGGAGACGCTCAACACCTACAACGGGCAGCTGGAGACGCTGCAGAAGACCATTGATGAGAATCAGGCGACGGTGGATGCCAAGACCACTGAACTTGAGCAGGTCCGCAAGACAGCCTTTGAAAACGCCAAGGTCAAGGCTGAGGAAGCGCTGGCCCGTGTCAAGGCCGGCGAGGACTTTGATGCCCTGATCGAGGAACTCGGCACCGATTCCGGCATGAAGAGCGAGCCGAACAAGACCCGCGGCTATCTGGTCTGCGAAGGCCTTACGACTTATGAGCAGGCTTTCCAGGATGCGGCCATGGCCCTTGCGGCAGTGGGGGATGTGTCCGAACTGGTTGAAACCAGCTATGGCTATCATATCCTCAAATATGCGGGAGATATCCCGGCCGGCATCGTCGAGTACACCGATGAGGTGAAGGAGAAACTGCACGACACGATGCTTAAGGCAGCCCAGGAGGCGGCTTATAACGCAGCGGTTGAACAGTGGGTCTCTGACGCGGATGTCAAGACATACAACAAGGTCATGAAGTAAGATCCCGGAAAGATCCCTGAAAAGGGATCTTTCCTTTTCTTCCGGGAAAAGAGCGGGTTCTGTGAAAAATTCTGAAAAAAATTCTGAAAAAATATTTTTCAGTCCGAAAAAAAGAGCTTGCCAAAGTAAGGCTAAAGCGTTATAATCATTCGCGTTGACGTTCCGCACCAAAAGGAGGTGTGATTATGGGAAAGATTTGCGAGGTTTGCGGCAAGGGAGCAATGTCCGGACACAATGTCAGCCATTCCAATCGGAGGACAAATCGTGTTCTGCTGCCGAATACTCAGAGAGTAAGCGTTCGCGTCGAGGGTACTGTTCGTCATATGAATGTATGCACCAGGTGCCTCAGAAGCGGCAAAGTTGAGCGCGCTCTGTAACTCTCAAGCACACTTTATCAGCACCGGTTACGGTGCTTTTCTTTTTTTGCACGTGAATATCCATATTCCTGAAAAGGTGTGAAAGCGGAGGCAGTCAGGCTGAAAACGGAAAAACAACCGTGTTTTCTTGCCAATCATGCGTTTTTCATGTATACTACGGCTTGCAAATGGAATTCAGCCTTTTTTGCCTTTAAGGAGGTTCAATCATATGGAATGCAGAATTAATAATGCACTGGGACAGATTACGATCTCTGAGGACGTGCTTCTGAAGGTGGCCGGTTATGCGACGCTGGAATGTTACGGCATCGTGGCGATGTCGAGCAAACATGCAACCGACGGCTTCGCGGAGTGGCTCGGACGGGAGAATCTGGCCAAGGGCGTTGAGGTGAATATCACCGATGACGGGATCGACATTGATCTCTACATTATTGTGGAATATGGAATTTCCATTGTGGAGGTCTGCAATATCATTCGCTCCCAGGTTTGCTATAAAATTGAAAACATGACAGGTGCAAAGGTCCGTAAGGTCAATATTACGGTTGAAGGCATCCGTATTTAATGGAGGTGAAAATCATTGTCTCAAAGGACAATTGACGGTCAGCTCTTTAAAGAGATGCTCATCTCCGGAGCAAATCTGCTGGAGCAGAACCGTGAAACGATCGATGCAATGAATGTATTCCCTGTACCGGATGGCGATACAGGTACCAATATGTCGCTGACGATGAAATCGACGGTTCGGGACATCGAGGCACTGGATGAACACGATGCATCCAAAATGATTCAGACCGCATCCAAGGGTGCGCTCAAGGGAGCGCGGGGAAACTCGGGCGTGATTCTCTCCCAGATCCTCCGCGGCTTCTCAAAAGGAATCAACGGCGCTGCCGAGATTGATGCCACGACATTTGCCGCCGGTCTCAAGCGCGGCGCCGATACAGCGTATAAGGCGGTCATGAAGCCGAAAGAGGGCACCATCCTGACGGTCATCCGTGTGATTGCCGAGGATGCCGGCCGGTATGTCCAGCGCCACCCGGATGATCTTGGCGGACTGCTGGATAAAATGATCCGCAGCGGTGAGGCGATTCTGGAAAAAACGCCGGAAATGCTGCCTGCACTCAAGCAGGCCGGGGTGGTGGACTCCGGCGGACAGGGCCTGATTACCGTTCTGCAGGGCTGGCGCGCCGCCTTTAACGGCGAGCACATTGAAGCCGCTCCGCCCCAGGCCGCGGAAAATGCCGAGGCAGAGGCGCAGACCGAGGAGGAGATCCTCAAATTCAGGTATGCGGTCAGCTACCAGATTCTTTCCATTAATGAAGGCGTGACAGAGGATGATCTTAACCGGCTGAGGACCCGTCTGACCCGCATCGGCGATAAGGTGGTCCTGAATGTGGAGGAACGCCCGATTCAGGTGAAAGTGAATACCAATGATCCCGGCAAAGCGGTCCAGTATGCCTGTGATCTCGGTGAACTGAAGGATATTCACATCGACAACAAGGCAGAGGAACGGCGCGAGAAAGAACGTCAGGCCGAAGAGGCACGCCGGGCGGAGGAGGAAGCGGCCGCGGCTGCCGCCAAAGCGGCCGGTGAACAGGCGGAGTCAACGCCGCTGAAGCCGTACGGCTTTGTCACGGTCTCCATCGGCTCGGGCTTCTCGCAGATCTTCACGGATCTGGGCGTGGATTACATTGTAGAGGGCGGACAGACCATGAACCCCAGCATTGAGGATATCCTGGATGCCGTGAATAAGGTTCATGCGGAAACGGTTTTTGTTCTGCCAAATAACTCGAACGTCATTCTGGCGGCTTCTCAGGCGGCCGAACTGGCGGAGAATAAAGTGGTCGTGATTCCGACAAAGAATACGGCCATGGGTGTCGGTGCGGTCATCGCCTTCAATCCGGATGCCTCCACAGATGAGAATCTGATCAACATGACGGCTGCCGCACAGCAGGTGAAGACAGGTCAGATTACCTACGCGGTGAGGGATACCGTCTTTGAGGACAAGGAAATCAGGGAAGGGGACATCATTGGCATTCATAACGGCCGTATTGAGGTGGTCGGGAAGGATATTCATGACATGGCTCTGGAGCTGATTCAGCTTGTCGTGGAGGATGGCGACAGCCTGATTACCATTTACTATGGTGCAGATACCAGCGAAAAGGATGCCTGCCAGCTGTGCAATGAAATTGCAGAAATGTATCCGGATATGGATGTTGAGGTCCAGTATGGCGGACAGCCGCTTTACTACTATCTTCTCTCAGCAGAATAAAACTGTTTTTCTGAACAGCCGGAGCAGGTTCTGACAGAATAGAAGCGGCCCTGTCGCACAGCGACAGTTCTCTGCGTGCGTGGCACACGTATGTGCTGACGGGTGAAAGATCCTAATCCGCGTGATCAGCGGGATGGATACAGCCAAACGGGAGGCATCGTGAGGGAAGCCTGAAGGAAGAGGGAGACAATAGATGCTCACGGGGCCAAGCCCGCAAAAAAGACTGAACTGCCGTACCCTGAGATCCGTACGCACAGTGGTGTGGGAGGGAAACTCCATCTCTGTTGAGATGAGTTTCCCTCCCCGATTATTATGAGCACTGGTAAAGTATCAGAATCCAAAGACCAGACCATGGCTCAAAGAGGAGAAGTGTTATCGTGATGGAACTTCAAGATGTGTATATAACTCAATTATGCATTCGGAAGGTAAGGCATCTGAAAGATATCATGATTCCAGTTTCGTCCCCCGAAAAACCGGATAAGAAGCATCTTATCATTACAGGAAAAACGGAAGCGGAAAAACAAGTCTCCTGGAAGCTCTTGCACAATATCTCAATATTTGTGGATCCTGTATCAACAAGAGATGTCTATTTGGATTTGCAGGAGTCTTTGGATCGGAAATCTGCATTTGCTCAGATAAAACGGGACTATATCAGAATGCATATGGATCTTTATCCCGGGCTGTCAGATATACTTACATAATTTGTTGAAGAAACAGCATTACCCATGAATATTGGGAAGCCCATGCATATGCAGCCAATCTATCGGACAAGTCCATTCATCACGGTTGAGGGTAACGGCAGAGGCCACACAAATGCTTATATCAATGGATCAGGAATCGACGTCGGAGCCGATATTTTCCGTCGTGGACTCTGCTTGCCGAGCGATAACAAGATGACGGAAGAGCAGCAGGACGTAATTATCAAGATCATTCATAGGTGCTTTATTTAGGAGGAAGCAATAATGATGGAGGGAGAACTTGCAAGAATTAAGGTTGATGGAAAGTATTCCTTCTTCACATTCCGTGATAAATGTATTAAATTTCGAACATCAACCAAGCTGAAGAAGTATTTACGGGTTAAAGAGTGGGATAATGGTTACCTGGTTGTAGATGTTGATTATTCGACGCTTGGAGTAACCGAGGAATACATCGATATAAAATCCATCCTTGATGATTTGTATATCGACGCCCCAAAGTTTCTTAAACCAATTAAGGGGGTAATGATTGAGAATGTATGACCCGAAAATGATTGCTGATGAAGCGGATGTAATAATCGACGGATACGCTTTTATCCAAAAGGATGAAGGAAGAATTACTGTTGTTAATCTAAACCGCGAAGGGCATGCGGCTCTAGTATTTCCATCCGGTGAGGTTGTGGAAAGCAGTATGGATGAGATAGAACTTGCCATTGCAATGGATTATCTAATCCGGGCAAAAGCATACATGGAGGATAGTCATGCCCAAGTATTATGAATTTAAGGTTTGCGGTTACTACTTGTACTTTACTTCAAAGTGTATTGTCGAAGCAATGCATGTCCATGCAAGTGATGAGCAGCTTACAGAAGCTAGCTCAGGCAAGTTTTTTGTAAAAGAGAATGGCGATTCAATTGTTCAGAACAAAGGGAAAATCAATGACAGATGTATTCGAAGAATTCAGAGATTCATAAAAGATAACTACAAGGAAATGTATAGAAAGTGGGCGGCCATTAGCGATACAGGGTACTATAAAGGGGAATGAGAAAGGAAAAGACAGGCCTGAGATATCACTTTTTATTTGATCCTGACTATCTGTATGGGTTGGAATACGCTGAGGATCCGATCGCTGTGTGAAAATGTCAGACAGGAGCAGTTATGAAGTGCATGAAATGTGGCAAAGAAGCGTTTAAGAGTACGACGACGGAAGCGATCGAGCTTGGCTTTGGCGTACTGGTTATTCGTAATATTCCCTGCTATAAATGTGTGGAATGCGATGAGATCTTTTACACAGGAGATGTTGCCCAAAAGATTGAGGAGATTACGGAGCGTGTAAAGCAGTTTATTCAGGAAGTCACAGTTGTTGATTTTGAGAAGGCGGCATAAAAAAGAACCACCGACCAGGAATTCATCCTAGCCGGTGGCAGGCGATCAGGCGGCGATACGCTTTAGTGTAAGCATGGGATGCTTTTTTTCCCAGCCTGAAGCGAATCAACAAGAATGCACTCATAGCGACCGGAACCATCACGCAGTTCACATCCTTCAGAAAGGATGAAGTTCATGCGATCCAGTTCACGGAATGTCTCGTAGAGGAATGCAATCCTGGAGTCACCTTCATCCAGAAACCTCGCATGAAGTTCACGGATGTCTTTTCTGTCGACGTTCTCGTGACAGAATTAGCGATCCAGACCGGAACGAACGCAAATTCGTCCAGTGCCTCGAAAGTGATGGTGTTCATATTGAACCTCCCATGTGATAAAGATCGGACATCCCTTTCGGGAGCCGACAATTGGAGCATCCCTTTCGGGAGTCCGCATGTACAGGAGGCAACTGAATCGCCACATCCATTATACCGCCGTAAAGGCTTAAAAATCAATAAAACAGCTGTGACGTTGGCGTGAACAATAAGGCGAATCTATTGGTTCTAACATGATGCGTCGAAAGTGTCGACGGAAGCCCATGTATATGCAGCCGATATATAGGACGAATCCCTTTGTCACAGTTGAGGGCAACGGCCGAGGCCGTACAAAAGCTTACATAAAGGGCTCAGGAATCGATGTAGGAGCTGATGTTTTCCGTCGCGGGCTCTGCTTACCGAGTGATAACAAGATGACGCCGGAGCAGCAGGACCGGATTATTGAGATTATTCATCGGTGCTTCCGGTAGCAAGAGCATTGTTTGTGACGTGCGATAAGGAGAAAACCACGATGTACTTATATAGGGGCGTTTACGAATGACCTGAAAATGGAGGATATCCAAAACTGGTGCGTCCAGATGGACTTTGCCAGCTATCAGAGAAAACAGGAGATTGCAGAATACAAAGCGTTTCAATCGATTGTCAAC
>JAGAHV010000258.1:0-8790 GCA_017626895.1 Clostridia bacterium
ATGGAATGCATTGCAGTGTCTGTGGTGAGGTTCTGATACCGCAGGAAGAGATTCCGGCCAAAGGACACATGGAGGTCATTGACGAAGCAGTTGAACCGACCTGCACAAAACCCGGCCTGACAGAAGGAAAGCATTGCAGCGTCTGCGGTGCCGTGCTGGTGGCTCAGGAAGAAATCCCTGCCAAGGGGCATGTGGAGGTTATAGACGAAGCGGTTGAACCGACCTGCACGGAAACCGGTCTGACGGAGGGAAAGCACTGCAGCGTTTGCGGTGCGGTTCTAATAGCTCAGGAAGAGATTCCGGCCAAAGAACACGTGGAGGTTATCGACGAAGCAGTTGAACCGACCTGTACGGAACCCGGCCTTACGGAAGGAAAGCACTGCAGCGTCTGCGGTACCGTACTGGTGGCCCAGGAAGAAATCCCGGCTAAGGGACATGTAGAAGTCGCAGATGAGGAGATGGAACCAACCTGCACGGAACCGGGATTAACCGCAGGAAAGCATTGCAGCGTTTGTGGGACTGTTTTACAGGGCAGGGAAGCGATTCCAGCCAAAGGGCATGTGGAGGTCACAGATGAGGCGTCAGAGCCGACGTGTACAGAAACGGGCCTGACAGAAGGAAAACATTGCAGCGTCTGTGGAGCCGTTTTGCAGGCACAGCAGGAGATTCCTGCCAAAGGGCACGATCCCGTGATTGTACCGGCTGTGGCGGCGACCTGCACGGAATCCGGTTTAACAGAGGGGTGCCATTGCGGTGCTTGTGGAACAGTTTTCTCAAAGCCTGAGGTGGTTCCCGCCAAAGGGCACACTGTCGTGGTAGATCCGGAAATCGAGCCGACGTTTACAAAGGCAGGACTGACCGAAGGCAGACATTGCAGTGTATGCGGACAGCTGATTCTGGCAAGAAAACGGATCCCTGCGCTGGGCAGAGAACCGGAAGAGAAAACTGCTGAACCGGAAAATGTCGATGCGGATAATGACACCGGAAGTGAAGAAAATGAGGAAATAAACGTTCAGGACAGATGGACGGAACTGAAGCGTGTCGAGAGGAAAAACTGGCCGGTGGGACGTGTCCTGGCGCTTGGCGCAACGATGCCCGAATACAATGTGCTCAGGGAGCAGGCAGGTCAGGGCGACAACCTGGAACTGCCAAGGATGGAGAACCTTAATCAGACTGCGGAGAATCAGAACGATTATCTGTGGCTGGGGCGGCTCAATAACGGGTCCTGGAAGCAGGCGATATCGGCCTGTGATGAGCTTGAACGAATCCGGACGCAACTGAATCTGGCAAGACAGATCATCAGCTTCAAAATGGCCGGCACGGGGAATGCCCAGGAGCGTTTGCTTGAAAAATACTCGGAGCAGCAGATTACCTATGAGTGCGCCAAATACAAAAAGGCGATGGAAACGTTCTGGGAAACGCACGGAAAGGCACTCGATTTCCTGTATCCATCGGGGTATTTTGAACCGACTGTCGCAGAAGCGTTCTTTGGAAAAGCGGAATACCAGCGGATCCGGTCCGTCTGCCAGATGGATAAACTGCATCTGTCCCGCGCTAAAACGGCTGAAAAATCGGTGGCGGTCAGAGCGACACTGGACAAAGAAGCATCCAACAAAAGAACGGTCGTCCTGGATGACTGGGGACATCTGAAAAAGTATATTGAAGAACAGTTTGATTCCCAGCCGTTTCTGGGCAATATCGAACTGAGTGAGGAAGAATACAAACTGCTCCTGGACTATTTCGTCAAGAGATACTGGACCGGCAGAAATGCCATGCGGAACGAAACACTCCGGGACAAGGCAATGTGTGTGGCACTGGTTCAGATCGCGGTCCGGTCGAAACTGTCATCGTACTGGGACGAGGTAAAGAAGATTCTGGGACCGAAGACGAAATCCCAGGAGATGATGCGGCTGCTCGGGAAGATGTTCACCGGGACAATGACGCAGTACCATAAAGCCACCTATGTGACCAACGACTATGTGCAGTCGATCAAAATGCACACCTTCGTGACGAATGCGGGACTTCCGGCTTTCTTCGACTTCCTTTTCAGCTATTATGATAAGGACATCGGACGCAATATGGAATTTGCCAATGCGGAAGAACTGCGTCAGACCATCATTGACGAGGATGAACACGGAAAACATGTGCTGCTGCGGCAGACCGTCAATGCGCTACATATGGCCGGCACTGTCGGGACGGCGCGCCTCAGAAAGTATCTGAACTGGATCGATATGGCGTTCTGGAATCCCGGGTGGGAGCCGGATGAGGAGGACCGGTTTGCCCGCGGCTTTGTGGAGTGGTGCAGGACCAATGTGTACATGAACGGGGAAATGGACAGGAACAGCACCGTGACCAAAAGAGGAAAGCGGATCTATTCCGAGCCCACCCTGGAAATTGATGGGACAAGCGGCAAACTGTCCGTGATTCTGCCCTCTGAGAAGCTGCCGCTTGACTGTGAGGACAGTGCCACCTGGGAGGTCATCAGCGGAGAGCGGAAGACCTTGGTGGAGTGTGAAATCCTGGAAACCAAACTGTTCTGCCGGACAGAGGAGAAAAAGATACGGATTCCGGAAAGTGCCCTGCTGGGTGAGCTCCGGTTCACGTTTATGAACGGATACCGGGCCCTGCGCACCTATACCATTCCTGCTGACTGCGTCCGGATTTTCTCCGCTGGCGGACGGCTGGTGAAAGGGAAGAACCTGAGCGAAGGAAAGACCTATTTCCTGATGCCGGAGGACAAGGATGTGGTCACCGAGGAGCCGGGAATCACCGAGACATTGTTCAGGTGCCGGCTGAAAATTGTGGACCTGAAGGATGGACAGATGGTCACATTCCCGGATAGCACCGCCGCAATTGTCGGAGGCAATACGTCAGAGGGCCTGTGCGGACCGAAACCGGTCCGGGATGCCTGGATACAAGGTGCCGAAAATGAAATCATTCCGCTGTACAGCAGGATGCCGAGACTGATTTTGAAACTGACAGAGGAGGAGTTTCAGAATACACGCATCCGGATCAATGAGAACATTTTGCGGCTGACTCAGATGGAACACCGCGTGTTTAATCTGAATGGACGGACGGATGAATCGGGATACTTGCTGACATTCCCTGAAAGCGGCGAGGCATTCGCGGATTATTCGGTGAGCATCAGCATTCCGGGCACTGCCCGCGAAAAGCAGTTCCATTTTGTCTGCTGGAACAGCTTCAAGGCAGAGTTCATGAGCGACGGCAATCAGCTGCCGTACTGGGATGCACTGAAAGGAAGCGTCATCCTGCCGGATGATGTAGCACTTGAAAGCGACGTGTACGAGAAAGATCCTGCCGCCAATGAATTCGGCTTTGATCTGACTGAGGAAAATGCAAAGCTGAAACTGGCGATAGCGAATACCTCTTATCAGCTGATCGTTGAGACGCCGGTGCTGCTCTGGAGGAGCGAGGGACGTGCATGGAGCGCTAGACCGCTCGAACAGGTCTGGTATACCGATTTCCCGGACCGGATTGAGCTGATGACGCCGGAATCCGAAGTCACGTTCTATGTGGATGAGGACGGAATTCAGGAAGACCGTGCGTTCACGTTCCGCAAAGGGAAAGGGGAGTCCTGCATTGTCTGTGACCTGCTGCCGATCCGGCAGTGGCTGACGCGCAAGGAACTGGTTCACCGGATCTATATGCGCATCCGGGACAGGAATCTGCTGTTCACCTCCGTTTTCTGCCGGAGCGTGTTCCTTTCCGGTCTGCTTGAGATGGATTACGAAAAGGGTGTCCTCGTGGGAACGTTTGACATCGTCGGAAAAGGGCATTACATGGCTTCGATTCTGAAGGACGGACAGACGATTCTGAGCGAGATCCCGCTCGAAAATGGCCGGTTTGAAACGAATATTACCCTGGAGAACGGACTGCTGACGGCGGTGGTGTACGAAGGATTTGAAGATGAATTCGGCTTTGAGGAAGTCTTTGATGAAATCGGCCGGAAAGAGACGCGGGTCATCAACCCGGAGGACCTGACTGGCACCACATTCGGCCTGATTCAGGTGGATACCGTTGACCTCAGAGAATGCAACCTGGATCTGCAGAAGAACTACTATCGCGTGACCGTCGGGGAAAAAGACACGGAAAAAGGAACGTACAAAGGTGTCCTGCTGAGAGGAGATCCGATGAATCCGATCCGGCCGGTACCTGTCCGTATCCGCTTTACAGGAAAGCACCCGGGACATTGCACCATGAGTTTCCTTGAGGATGAGGAGTATGTTCCGTTCCTGTACGACCACAAGTACAGGCGCATTGTGGAAAAGGAATCGCGGTATATGCAGTACATTCAGAGATACAGACGCTTTTCACTGCTGGACGAGGAGGATACGTTCACGATCACGTTTGATCAGTAGTTGCACCGCGACATTTTCGATGCTCATATTTGACCAACTGCCGCTGTGAGGTAGGCCCTCTTCTGTGATCATGGAAGACGATAAAATGTCCCTCAATGTCATGGTGACATTGAGGGACAACCACCAGGCATATTCGTTCATGGGGATTACAGTGAGACAGATGGACTGGGAGATCTCTTTATGATACGGGGCTGATGTCAATCATCTTCTTCTTTTTTGTTCATTGGCCCGCCGCTGTTTAGCAAACGGGACGATGCGTCTTTACCGGGATTCCTGGCGATGGGGAATGGAATTCCCTGATTAATCACTGCCTGCTTGAGGAATAAAGTGACTGCGGTAGACAGATCGATTCCAAGATCTGAAAAGAGTTCCATTGCCTGCTTTTTGAGTTCAGAATCTAAAGTGATGTTTGCACTTACTTTATTTGCCATACGATGCACCTTTCTGATTTCGATGTTGGTCTTTTGACTGGGCAAATGTTCAATGACTCAGATTTGATAATCTGTCATTGCGCGACAGGGCTGTGCCTATGAGCGCATTATATCGTAGATATAAGCGTCATACAATGGAGTTTTTTGGGTCTTGAGCGAAATGTGTGGATGACCACGAATGTATTTTTTTCCCTGGCATGAAAATCGATTTAGGGGTGATGGGATTGAACGCTGATCCTTTTAAGGAGTATATAAAAGAGTCTGAACCTGGTAAGCGGGAAAAAGGTTATGCCTGGCATACCGCTATCGGTTTGCAGATTTTGCAATTCTGAGAATGAAAGGATTGACTGGTTTCAAGCAAAGTGAATCAGTGTTTTGTTTCCGATGGCATGTACAGAACAGATTGATATAGTTGTATGGGATAAGTGAACCTCTATGCGACATGAATGGGATATAACCGTCATTTTCGCAGGAGCAGGTGGATGTTACAAGTCATTTGAACGGGTAGATGGAGGAAAACATGTACAGGAATGTTGGTGGACTAATCAAAGGATTTGCGACGCTAATATGCGTTCTTGGAATTCTTGCGAGTGTGATTAGTGGAGGATTTCTTGCATCCAGTGCTTACAAAAATGAGGGGATCACCTTTCTCATGATTGCGGGAATAGGATCACTTGTATCATGGCTTGGTTCAATGGCTTTATATGGATATGGAGAACTGATTGAAAGCAGCAGTCAAACCAGAGATTATTTGAAAGATGTCAGAGAATTATTAAAAAAGATGGCAGAGAATCAGGGTTTACCTGTCGATTCCTACATTGACATCCCGGTGAATGGAAAAGATGCACAGGAAGAGTACAATGAAAAAGTGAATGAACTTCCTTCGCCTAATTCTCGCTTAACGGCCTTTTTTGAGAGAGGAAAAGAATGCGGGGACAGCAGTTCTCTGCTCAGACTATGGTACGATCTGGGTCTTAATGAAAAGCCTTATTCAGAAATGGTTGAGCAGTATCTTAATGATGCAGGGCGTGTCATGGGGGCCGGAGAAACAGCCATTAAGTCCATGCTTCGCTGGATAAAACAGACAGTGGCCGATGAAGAACAGATGAATGAAACTGCCCGGCCGACAACAGAGGTGAATCAGGAATCGTTTCAGACGTCGGGCAGAACAAGACGGAGAAAAACACAATAACAATGGGATTGTCCATTCGGCAGTGAGTGAGGCATGAGCAGTTCTGTACCGGAAATGCAAGACGGATGGAGCAGCCGGAAGCAAAAGGGAAATGCTCAAACGGAATCCTTTATCCTCAGAATGGATGAGAGAATAGGCGGGTTAGAAACAAACAGACATATAATGTCAAAGAAAGCGGGCAATGCCCGGAAAATCAGAGGAAATGAGGTGGATCAATGGCTTTTTCTCCGATAGCGGGTGCGGAACAGATTGAAGCAAAGTATTTGCGCTACCTGATGACCCTTTTCAGTATCAATGATCCGGTTTATCAGGAACAGTTTGAGGAGCAGATCCGTAACCGGAAGACGTTCAGCAACGGACCGTACCTTGAGGCACATGACAATTATCTGCCTGGGAAAACCATCCGGCAGTTGGTACAGGAAAAGGTGCTGCCTGAATTTTTCCTGAAGTTCGGCTTTTATCTGGACCGCCCGCTGTACAAGCATCAGGAAATGGCCATCCTGAAGGCACTTATCGGGGATAACCTGGTGGTATCAACCGGTACAGGCTCGGGAAAGACGGAGAGTTTTCTGATCCCCATCTTTGCGGAACTGGCCGAAGAGGCGGAACAGGGCCCATTGAAGCCCGGTGTCCGGGCACTGCTGATTTACCCGATGAACGCGCTGGCAAACGACCAGATTGAGCGGCTGCGTGAGCTGCTCGTAAATACACCGGAGATTACGTTCGGCAGCTATACCGGACAGACCAAACAGACCACGGCGGATGCGCTGGCGGAATACAGAAGACTCAATGATCAGAAGGAGCCACTCAAAAACGAGCTCATCAGCCGTGATCAGATGAAAGAGACGCCGCCGCATATTCTGGTAACCAACTATGCCATGCTGGAATACCTCATGGTCCGGCCTGGGGACAATGTCTTTTTCAACAACTGGAGCTGGAAGACCGTTGTCATGGACGAGGCACATATCTATCGCGGGTCAACGGGAATCGAGGTATCCATGCTCATTCGCCGCCTGAATGCGGTCCTTGAGGGATGTCATCTGCAGTATTTCCTCACTTCGGCAACCCTGGGGGATGAGAGTGAAAACAGAGAGGTGGCCGAGTTTGCCACGAATCTCTGCGACAGCCCGTTCACGGAGAAAAACATTATCCGTGCTGTTCGGGCCAAGGTGCCCATGCCGGTGAACATGCTCAATGTGCCCATGGACATCTACACCGAGGTGGAGAAACAGATCGAGCATGAACAGACTGCGGACGATATCGGTCAGCAGCTGCTTGAGCGGTTCCCGGAGTGGAACCTGGATAAGCAGAAGCCGTTGTTTGACATGGTCCATCGGGACAGACTGTTCTGGCAGCTGCGCACCGCCCTGAAGGAATCCAGGACCGCGCGGGAACTCAGCCGGGAACTGGATATTGGCACCGGTGAGCTGGAAACGGTCATCAATGTGGCCTCTTTTTGCGAAGCCGGCGGCATCCGGCTGCTGGACGCCCGGTATCATATGTTCCTGCGGGCCACTGACAGCGTCTTTATTACCCTGCCGCCCAGCAGCAAACTTGTCCTGACCAGAACGAAAAGCATCTACGACCCGAAGGAAAGGGAATCGTTCAAGGCCTTTGAGATCAGCACCTGCAGTTCCTGCCACAGCATTTACCTCATGGGTGAACTGGGGGATAACGGGTGCATTGAGCAGACCGCACTTCCGGAAAAGCAGACGGCATTCTATCTGGGAAGTCAGTTTTCGAGCACGGATGAGGATTCAAAGGACGAGGAAGGGAGCATCATTCCCGGACAGGTATGCGCCGTGTGCGGATACTTTATGAAGGAAAAGGTAAAGGGGCACCGGCCGTGTGAGCATGGGATGAAATACATGGTCCCGGTCATTCAGGTCAAATCCAAATCGGATGATCACCGGATCAAGAAGTGTGTCTGCTGCGAGAGCGTCAATAACCGGGGCATCCTGCGTCCGTTCTTTACGGGCCAGGAGGCGGTTACCAGCGTGCTGGCAACATCCCTGTTTGAGGCACTGCCTGCCACCGTTCAGATTGAGCGTCCGGTTGCCGCGGAAGAGGAGGATGAGTTTGGCTTTGCGACAGAGGAAACCTCTGTCACGGAGACGAAGAATGTGGCCCGTCAGTTCCTGTGCTTTTCGGACAGCCGTCAGGCATCCGCATATTTTGCCACGTATCTGGACACCACGTATCGGAAAATCCTATATAAACGGTGCATTGTGGAGCAGCTCGGGAAGCGGAAAGATCAGCGGTTGAGTGAATTCTGCGAAGATCTGCAGGCCATCTTTGATGCCCATAACGTGTTTGCCGGAACAGATGCCCGCAGTGAGAAGGAAAACTGGAAAGCGATTCTGGCGGAGGCATCCGACCAGAGCGGTGATTCCTCTCTGTCAAGCCTTGGAATCATGAAGATCGGGCTCAGGGAAAACCTGTTCCAGAAAAATGACAAGCTGAACCTTTCCCAGGAAGAGGTCAACGCCCTGTTTAATGTACTCCTGGACGGACTCATTACCGACCTGGCCATTCAGATCCCCGTCGGCATGACGGAGGAGGACCGGGAGTTCTATGCCTTTGGTGCCTCTCACGGCAAATACGCCATGACAGCCGGGAACAAACAGAAATACGTCAAGAACTTCATTCCGTCGCTGGAGACGTACAGCAACAAACGGCAGGATTATCTGCTCCGCGTGATGGAAAAGAAGCTGCCCTCACTGGCGGAGGTGGGGAAGATTCGCCGCCTGATGGAAAATCTGTGGAAGCAGCTGCTGGCTAAGGACAT
>JAGAHV010000259.1:0-12856 GCA_017626895.1 Clostridia bacterium
AAGGTCAAAGATAGTTAAAGTGAGGCGAGTATGAATGAAGCTGTTAAGTGACACCATCGAAGAGTTTATCAAGACTCTTTTAATAGATGAAGAAGACACAAAAGAAGCCACCGAGGTGGAACTGCGGCGAAATGAACTTGCCGCCCATTTCCAGTGCGCCCCCTCACAGATCAACTACGTTCTGGCGACACGTTTTACGCCGGAACACGGGTATGTGATTGAGAGCAGGAAAGGCGGCGGCGGATATATCCGGATCATGCGTCTGGCCACGACCAGCCGTGAGGAACTGCTGCAGACGCTGTATCAGCGGATCGGCACCTCCATCAGTGCAACGGAGGCGGCAAAAATCATTGAGACGCTCAAAACGGAGAAAATCATCACGGAGGATGAGGCAAACCTGATGCAGGCGGCCCTCAATCCGATGGCCGTTCCGCTGCCGCTCCAGATGAAGGATGCACTTGCCGCAGGAACACTCAGAAGCATGCTTCTGACGATCGCAAAGCGGAAAAATACGGCGGATACGGAGGCGAGTGATACGTGATTATACCAAATGGTTATACGCCAATGGCGACAAAAGCGGTTGTTCAGGCGCAGCTGAGTGCAGCGGGAATGGGCCTGTCCACCGTCGGAACCGGGCATCTGCTCATTGGTCTGGCCAAAGCGGATCCGGATGTTGCCAAGGGCATTCTGGGCGAACTGGATATCCCGAAACTCGAATCCGCCGTCCTCAGCTGCTATGGCAGAGGGGATGTGGGGTATGCGAGAATTACGGCCATTTCCGGACATCTCCAGCGGGTTTTCCTGAGAGCCTCAGCCTATATCAGTTCTGACCGGCGGAAAGCGACCGGAACGGTACAGCTCTGGCTGGAACTGCTGTATGAGGAAGGATGCCATGCCCATGAAATCCTTCACAGTCTGGGAAAAGAAGTCGAATCCATGAAGGCGACCCTGAGCGGGCTCTTTGGCACCATTGAACGGCCGAAAGAAGCCGAGCAGATTGCGGCCTCGGAAAATGCGCCTGCGCCGGAGGAAGTGGAGGCCGTGCGAAAGAAAAACACGGCAGGGGATTCATCACCCTCCAACGCCCTCAGTCAGTACGCACGTAATCTGACACAGGAAGCCAGAGAAATGCGTCTTGAACCCATGATCGGCCGCGAAAAGGAAATCGATGCCATTATTCAGGTGCTGGGAAAGAAGACCAAGAACAATCCGCTCCTGATCGGTGAACCCGGCGTCGGGAAAACGGCGGTGGTGGAAGGGCTTGCGCAGAAGATCATCATGAACCAGGTGCCGCCTGCCATGAAAGACCTGAAAATCTATGCACTGGATATGGCCCGGCTGGTGGCCGGAACCAAATTCAGGGGTGATTTTGAGGACCGCATGACGCGCCTGGTGGATGCCCTGCAGAAAGATCCCAATGCCATCCTGTTCATTGATGAGATTCACATGGTGGTGGGCGGCGGCCGGGCAGATGGTTCCATGGATGCCGGAAACATGCTGAAGCCGGCGCTGGCCCGGGGAAACGTGCGGGTTATCGGTTCGACGACACGGGCGGAGTACCGCAAGTATTTTGAAAAAGACATGGCATTGGCCAGAAGGTTTCAGCGGATTGACATCGATGAACCCTCCCGGGCACAGGCACTGGCTATCCTTGAGGGAATCCGGGACCGGTACGAAGAGTTCCACCATGTGACCATTACCGATGAGGCCCTGACCGCAGCGGTTGACTACTCGGCCCGCTATATCACGGACCGGAAACTCCCGGATAAGGCCATTGACCTCCTGGATGAAACGGCCAGCCGGTGCAAACTGGGCATCGGACAGATGGGGGAAAGCGTCGAAAATACGGCCAAACTGCTGGCAGCCATTCAGCAGGGAAATGAGGAACTGCGCAACGAACTCATCCGCAAGCGTGCCCAGGAAAAGGGCGGACCCATTATCCGGGATACGGATGTGGCCCAGGTGGTCTCCACCTGGACCGGGATTCCTGCCGAACAGATCCTGTTCAGGGGAAACGAGAACCTGCTGACCCTTGAGGATCGGATGAATCGTCATGTCATCGGACAGAAGGAGGCCATTCATCAGGTATGCGCCTCCCTCAGGCGGAGCGCGTCCGGTCTTGGGGATCCTGACCGGCCTGCCGGGGTATTTCTGCTGCTGGGCAGTTCCGGTGTCGGAAAAACGGAACTGTGCCGTGCCCTGGCCGAGCACTATTTCGGAAGCCGGGATGCGCTGATCCGGCTGGATATGTCGGAGTATTCAGAGGAGATCTCCATTACCTCGCTCATCGGTTCACCTCCCGGCTATGTGGGATACGGAGACGGTGCCAAGCTGACCGATTCCGTGCTGAACCGCCCGTATTCCGTCGTGCTGTTCGATGAAATTGAAAAAGCACATCCAAAGGTATATAATTTGCTTCTGCAGCTCCTTGACAACGGCGAACTGACGGACAGTGTGGGCCACAAGGTCAACTTCCGGAATACCATCGTGATGATGACCAGCAATGCCGGAGTCACCTTTGACATGGACCGCCAGATGGGCTTTGGCGAAGCGAGCCGCGGAGATCTGAAGCGGCAGCTCATGAACCGGGTGAAAAACGTGTTCCGGCCGGAATTCCTGGGCAGGATAGATGACATCATCGTCATGAATCAGCTGACCGAGGAGGACGGCGCCCGTATTGCCGGAAACATGCTGGAGCAGCTCAGTCAGCGTCTGGCCGCCCGCGGATACCGCCTCGATTATGCGGATGATGTCCTCAAGATTCTTGCCCGTCACGGGATGAGCAAGGACAGCGGGGCACGCAATATCCGCCGGCAGATTCAGGAGGAGATCAGTGATCCGCTGAGTCTGCGGCTCCTGCAGGAACCCGACCTGAGGCACATTGTGCTTCTGGCCGAGAATGAGCAGATTCGCATTGAGCTCCTTCCGCTGACGGAGATGCTGGCCCCGGGAACGGAGGAACTGAGCACGAACGAGCAGCTGCATCAGAATGAAATGGCACTACATTCGGAGGGATTTTCAGAATGAATTTGGATCAGCTGATTGGAACGCTCCGGGCAGATCCGGAGTTTATGGGGAATGTGGCCCACTGGGAGACCATTCCCCCGAAACAGGCGGAATATGCGCCGTTTCCGGACGGAACGGACCCCAGGCTGATTGAGGTGCTTCGAAACCGGGGAATCTATCAGTTGTACAGCCATCAGCGGCAGGCCATTGACCTGGCCAGCGAAGGGAAGGATATCTGTGTGGTTACCCCGACGGCCTCGGGCAAGACCATGTGTTATAACCTGCCGGTCCTCGGGGAAATCATGAAGAATCCGGATGCGAGAGCCCTGTATCTTTTCCCGACAAAAGCCCTTTCGGCGGATCAGGTTGCCGAGCTGTATGAACTGATTGAGGCCATGCATGTCGATGTCAAGACGTATACCTATGACGGGGATACGCCTGCCGCTGCCCGGCGCGCCGTGCGTCAGGCGGGGCACATCGTGGTGACCAATCCGGACATGCTGCACTCCGGGATCCTGCCGCACCATACCAAATGGGTCAAACTCTTTGAAAACCTCAAGTATATCGTTATCGACGAAATTCATGTGTACCGCGGGGTATTCGGCTCAAACCTGGGAAATGTGATCCGGCGTCTTCTGCGCCTCTGCGAATTCTACGGCTCCCATCCCCAGTTCATCTGCTGCTCCGCCACCATTGCCAATCCGGACAAGCTCTCCGAGAGTCTCATCGGACGGCCGGTGGCGCTGGTGGACAAGAGCGGTGCCGCCTCCGGCGAGCGCCATGTGATTTTCTACAATCCGCCTGTCATCAACGAACAGCTGAGTATCCGGCGTTCGGCGCTGCAGGAGACGATTGCCCTGGCCTCACGCATGGTGGACAACAACATTTCCACCATCGTCTTTGCCAAATCCAGGGTCAGTGTCGAGGTGATTACCCGGCATCTCAAGGAACGGGTCAGGGAGCCCCTGGGCAATTCCGGAAAAGTCCGCGGTTACCGCGGCGGATACCTGCCCTCGCTGCGGCGCGAAATTGAACGCGGCCTTCGCAACGGCAGTGTCCGGGCCGTTGTCTCCACCAATGCCCTGGAACTGGGCATTGATATCGGACAGCTGGATGTGTGCATCATGTGCGGGTATCCCGGAACCATTGCCAGTACCTGGCAGGAAGCGGGACGGGCAGGCCGGCGGAAAAATACCGCGCTGACCATTCTCGTGGCCACCTCTGCCGGTCTGGACCAGTACATTGTCAGCAATCCGTCCTATTTCTTCGGTCATTCGCCGGAAAATGCCCTGGTCCATCCGGACAATCTGTATGTCCTCATGAACCATCTGAAGTGCGCGGCCTATGAGCTGCCCTTCAAGGAAGGGGATTCGTTCAGTCAGGGCGTTTCAACGGCGGAACTGCTTGACTATCTGGCGGAGGAGCATGTGCTGCAGAAGACGGGGGACAGGTATTACTGGACGGCGGAGGAATTTCCGGCAGCCGATCTTTCCCTGCGTTCTGTCACCAGTGAGAATTTCCTGATCATTGACATCTCCAACTCAAGCGACGTCAGCACCATTGCCAACCCGAAAGTGATCGGGGAGATGGATCGTTTCACCGCGCCCATGCTCCTGCATGAGCACGCCATTTACCTCCATGAGGGACAGCAGTATCAGGTGGAGAAACTGGATTTTCCCGAAAAGAAAGCCTATGTCCGGGCTGTCGATGTGGACTATTATACGGATGCGGACCTCAATACCAGCATCAAGGTCATCGACGTGCTCAAAGATCAGGAATTTGCCTCCTATGAGATGGCCTATGGGGAAATCGTCGTCACCTGGCTGGTCACCATGTTCAAGAAATTCAAGCTGGATACCCAGGAAAGTCTGGGATTCGGCGAGGTCAATCTGCCGGAACTGGAGATGCCGACGGAGGCCTGCTGGTGGGCTCTTTTGCCCTCCATGACCTCCGGCTATTCCATGGATGACCTGCAGGGCGGCATGCTGGGACTGGCCAATGCGCTGCGGGAGATTCTGCCGCTTTATCTGATGTGCTCCCCGCATGACCTCTGTGTGCAGTATCATGTCCGGGATCCATTTACAAGAAAACCCACGCTGATTGTCTTTGACAATTACGCGGGCGGCATTGGTCTCAGCGAAAAAGTATACGGAATGAAAAACCTGGTATTTGAGGATGTGGCCTCCCTGATTTCAAAATGTCCCTGCGAATGCGGCTGTCCGTCCTGTGTTGGGCCGGTTAGTGAGGTGGGACCGAACGGAAAACAGGTGGCCTTTGAACTGGCGGAGAGACTGAAACAGCTATGATCAGCTTGCGGGAAAAACTGAAAATGGTAAAAGCCGGTTCCTCGGAAACGAAGAAACCGGCTGAACCTCAAAAAGCGCCTTTATTTATGGAGGAAAACCGGGTTCCTGCCGCTGTCCTGACCGGCGTGGACCGGATCACCCTGGAGGAAATCCGGGCCTGTGAACCGACTTTCACCGGGACACAGTGGAATCTGTCCGATCTTCTGTTTCTGGATACGGAAACAACCGGCCTCTCCGGCGGCGCCGGAACCCTGGCCTTTGAAATCGGCGTCGGCTATTTTGAGCAGGACAGCTTCATGATCCGGCAGTACGTGATCCGGGATTATCCCCAGGAGCGGGAAATGCTGGAGGCAATCATTGCCCTGGCGAAAGAGCACAGCACGATGGTCACCTTTAACGGCAAGACATTTGACCTGCCGCTGATTGAATCCAGATGCATCATGAACGGACTCCGGTTCTCTTTTGCCGGATGTCCCCAGCTGGATCTGCTGCACATCTGCCGGCGGGTATTCAAGCTCCGTCTGGGCCGCTGTAATCTGGCCACGCTGGAAACCGCGGTCCTTGGGACGGAGCGGGAGGATGATCTCCCGGGTGCCCAGGTGCCGCAGCGCTTTTTTGATTACCTGAAAACCGGTGAATTCGGTCTGATCCGGGATGTGCTGCGGCATAACTATGACGATGTCCTCAGCATGCCCAAACTCCTTTCCCGTGTGGCTGAGGCGTTCCGCGCGCCGGAGTCGCTCAGTTACCCGGAGGATATTTACGGCGTCGGCCGAACCCTGATGCGGGGCGGGCATGTACGGCAGGCCAGGGAATGCTACCGGATTCTGGGACACACGAAAATGGCCGGTCACGCCCGGCTCCGGCTGGCGGAAAGCTATAAAAAGGACCGGGACTGGGAACAGACGGTTTCCGTCTGCGAACGGATGATTGCAGAAGGGGAAAACGGCACCTGGCCGTATATCGAACTGGCCAAATACTATGAGCATATACAGAGGGATTTGGACCGCGCAGAACAGATGAGCCTTCGGGCGCTGAGTGTTCTGCTGAACCGGATGCCGCTTCAAAACGGCAGCAAAGAACGGGATCAGGCCGAGATCAACGTTCTGTACCGACGGATTGAACGAATCAGACGAAAAAAGGAAAGGCGGGATTCCAATGGGACTGTTTGATCAGCTGGCAGCAACCAGAATTGTCAACAAGGCCATCAGCGAGCAGAAAAAAGGTAATTACGCACAGGCAGAGGAACTCTACCGTGAGGCATACCAAAAAGGCATGACCTCTGTCGCGCATCTCAGCAGCTTCACCGGGCTTCTGGTCAGAGGCGGGAAATTTGATGAGGCGCTTGAGGTGATCAAGCGGACAGAGAAAATGGGCGGACTGACCGAGCGGGACAAACTGAACATGCACATTCAGTATGCCGTGATTCTCTGGCGGAAAGGGCATCTGGATCATGCCATTGAAATTCTTGAAGCGGATGCAAAGAAGGTCAAGAACGGAACGCTCTATGCGGTCATCGGGTATCTCCTGATTGAGAAGGGGGATGCGGAAAAGGCGCTCAAATTCAATCAGGAAGCGCTTGAGTACGATGATGAGGATCCGATCTTCCTTGAAAATCTTGCACAGGTCTATTACCGTCTGCTGGGCGATAAGGAAAATGCCCGGAAGTATTTTGAGAAGGTTCTCAAATTCAAACCGGAGGCCATTGATACCAACTATTTCCTTTCCCTGTATGATGCAGAGGAAGGGAACAAGGAAAAGGCACGGGAGCGGCTTCACATTGCTGCCAAAGGCCGCTTCTCTCAGCTGAATTATGCCACGCCGAAAATGATTGAGGACGCGCTGGAGGCACTGGATAAGGCATAAGCATCTGAATTCCATGACGATGGGCAAAGCATCTTGGCAGCCTGAACTATTATTCTCGAACTCACCGACGTATTGTAAAGGATGATCAGTATATGAAAAGAATTCTGTTTATGGGTATCCTGATTCTCTGTCTGCTTCTGGGAACAATGGGAAATGCAGAAAAAGGACAGCTGCTTACATTCAAAGCACATATTCTTGGCGAAAACGAGGATGTTCCTTCAGAAACAATCTATGCAATCCATGAGATTAACTGGCTGGTTGTCTGTAATCCGGCTTATCTTAAAGACAATCTGAATGCCTTTGAAGAACTAGATACATGGGTATTCGCGGAGGATGCTCTGATTATTGTTGTCCCAAGCATGGATAACGACAATGAAGTGGAACTGGACACGACAATAGATGACTTGTCCGTGCCACTGTCAGTCCTGGTCCTGTCAAAAGAGGCGAAAATCAATGCAGATGGACCGGTGACCTGTTTCGTGGACAAAAACGGACGACTGCTGATGAACGAGGCTGCCGGCGATCCGTTTGCAGAGGAAATGATCCGTTGTTATCAGGACCTGAAAGAGACAATGGGGGAAAGTGACACTGCAGCATCCTCAACAGAAAACAAGCCGGAGTCTCCGACAGAAACAGCGCCGGAGATGAATGATCCGGAGTCCGTTCCTGAGACGAAAAACAATGCACAATCTATCACCGGAAGAACCGTTCATGATGCCCCCTTTGACAGTGCTTCCGCATTTGCATCCAGTTATGTGAATGCATTTGCCGTATGTGATGCAGGAACCTTTGAAAACACACTTGAACAACTGGTTGATATTGATACTTTTTGTGCACAACAGTTGCGCGGTTCAAATTTCTTTATTTTCGTAAAGAACGGTGATCCCTCTGTTTTGAAAGATTCCGCCATGTCCTTTATCAGAGATGCCGCCATTGTTCTTGTGGATGACGGACCGGCAATCTCCACCCTTGTTGCTCCGGCACTGTATATCGCCGACTGGGATGGCACGGTGCTGACAGAACCGATGAACATTGAGGAAATAGAAGCTTTCTGCTATAAGTACAGTGACCTTATAGCGCAGAAATCCGCTGATGCTCTGAACGGTCTGAAGGGACGGAAATTTATGCCACTTCAAGTGACCGACATGAACGGAGAAAAGAAAAGCACGGATGAGATTTTCTCACAGAACAAATTGACCGTCGTGAATATCTGGGAAACAACCTGCAATCCCTGCCTCGCAGAAATGAAGGACCTCAGCAAACTGAATGCCTCTCTCCTTGAACGGGGCGCAAGAGTCGTCGGTTTCCTTGCTGATCAGGCAACCGATGAGGATAAAAGCGTTGATGAACTGATCGGAGAGAGTCAGAAACTGATGAGCGAGGAAAATGCCGATTACGATAACTATGTAACCGGGGCAGATATCATGAAACAGGTGCCATTTTCCGGAACGCCGCTGACGCTGTTTATCGACCAGGAAGGGCGGATTGTTGCAGCTCCGGTTTTTGGCGCGTATATGGATCAGGTTGAAAAAACGGTTGATTCCCTTCTGTGAGCAAAATGAACGGCAGACCTAAAAAGGGAGGTTTTCCTGTGATGAAAAGACTATTGCTGCTTTTGTGCATCCTCTGCCTTTGCTGGAGCTGGGGTCTGTGTGAAAAAAGCGCAACCCTGCTTTTGTATATATCCGGCAATGACCTTGAAAGCGCTGCCTGTGCTGAAATACAGGAGCTGATGGAGGGCGAGTACGCAGATGAGTTTAACATCTGTGTCTGGGCAGGCGGCAGTAATAACTGGGGCGGTGAATTCGGGTTTGAAAACGGTCAGCTCAATCAGGTAGTCGTCGGAAATGAAGAATTTCTTGAGCAGAATACAGCCGGGAAGGTCTCCGTTGGAAAACCGGAAACGCTGAGCGATTTTATCGTCTCCTCCATCAGGGAATATCCGGCAGACCGTTATTTCCTGATGCTCTATGATCATGGTTCCGGCCCGGCTGGCGGAATGCTGTTCGACGGTGTTTTCCGGTATGAGCACATCGGCATGAGCGGTCTGCATAAGGCACTGGTTCAGGCTCAGCAGCAGCTGGGCGATCTGTCATTTGACATCATTTCCGTACATGCCTGTCTCATGGGGACCGTGGAACTGCTGGCTGCCTGCCAGGATTTTGCCGATTATATCGTCTGCTCCGAGGAACTTGTTCTTGCAGGTTCTCTCAAGAACACTTTCCTTCTTTCGTCACTTCAGGAGAATCCGGATATCCCGTCATCCGTCCTTGCCACGGCATGGCTGGATGCGTACAGCGAGGAAGCTGGACATGAATATCAGCTCTCTGCTTTTGATATGCATCAGACACAACCGTTGATTGAGAGCATAAATACACTCCTCGAGCGTATGGCACAACGGATGGATGAATCGACCCTCCTTGAACTCAAGCGTTCACGCGCAGGCATGCGGGATCTTTCCGATGAATCTCAGGAAAATGCAGCGAATGAGGATATCCTCTGGGATACGGTGGACCTCTATCCTTTCCTTGCCGCTTTCGCTCCATATGAGCCGGAACTGACAGACCGTATTCCGGATCTCCTGTCCAATGCACTCATAGGAAATGTTCCCGGAAGAGATAAGAATGTTAGCGGCTTTGGTATTCTGTTTCCCAGAGTACGGCTTAATGTCGATTTTGAAAACACGTTCACGCAGTATTTTTCAGGTCAGCTTCCCGGAGCTGAACACTTTATTCACCGTTACTGTGCACTGATCGAAGGGCGGGGAAGCGACGAAACACCTTCGGCGCGTCCTGAGCCAGGGCAGAGAACATCTGGTTCAGGCACGTCCTCCCTGATCACTTCCGGGGAACAATCTGATCAGGCGAAAAACGAAGAGGGAACAGAGGGGGAAAGTCTCTTTGATCTGAAGACGGAAAACAAGCAGGATGAACCGGCTTCAGATAAGCAGCCAACGTCTAAACAGAGCACCGGCACGAGTTCGGAGTCATCCTCCCTGATCACTTCCGGGAAACAATCTGATCAGATGAAAACCGAAGAGGGGACAGACGGGGAAAGTCTCTTTGATCTGAAGACGGAAAACAAGCAGAATGAACCGGCTTCAGATAAGCAGCCAGCGTCTGAACAGAGCACCGGCACGAGTTCGGAGTCATCCTCCCTGATCACATCCGATACCAATGCCGCAGCTGAACCTACCTCAAAGAGCCAGGTGAGCACAGACAATACCAGCTCTGATGAGCTCTTCGACCTGAAAACTGATTCTCCAAAACCAGATGCACATCCCTCATCAGAGGAAAAGACCTACCGGCTGCAGCTGGACAAAGAGGAGATGGAGAGTCTGGTATCGGCAACAGGAATCCTTACCGTCGGCTCTGTCCATGACGGAAAGAAAATCTATACGGATCTCGGGACAGATCTTGACACCATCATCGACTGGGAAAGCGGAACCGTCTCCATGGACTTTGACGGCCATTGGATGCAGATCGGCGGAAACATCGCCGTGATTAATGATATGAGGGTGATTGAGGATTCTCTGTATATCACGGTTCCGGCAACCGTCAACGGTGAATCGGTGCTGCTTGAGTACCTGTTCAAGGGAGATTTCAGCCAGGGACAGCTTCATCGGATCATGGATTCCGGAAATGACCTCGGTCACAGAGCACTCACGATGCTCAATCAGAGCACGATTGAGAACGTTTCTCTGAGATACTGGTCCTTTACCTATGACAATGAACCGGACAATTTTGAGTGGTCCGGCGAACCGATTCCGCTGGATGAGTGCCTTACGGCCGAATCCGGTCCGCTTCAGGATGCGTACTTTATCACGTTCGCACTGGAAGATGTCAGCGGAAACACCACCTATTACGATGCCGTTCCGCTAAAGTAAAGACCCCTGTCAAAGGCCGGTGTGATCCGGCAAATCGAAACAGACCATACAGTCAGCGCCGGCTGACAGAACATGTGGGTTTTCCATCCGTTCTGTCAGCCGGCGCTGTTTTATCAGACCCGTTCATGGGTCAGGAAAGAGCCGGCCAAGGCCGGCTCCGAATGTATCAGGATACGGAAACCTCAGGTTCCGCGGTCACCACGAGGTTCTCACCGTTGTAGTCAACGTTCAGGATGCTGCGGGGCTCAATGTCCTCGGCAATCAGCTTCTTGGCGATCAGGGTTTCAACCGTACGCTGCATGAACCGCTTGAGCGGACGCGCACCGTAAACCGGATCGTAGCCCTGGTCCACAATGAATGTGCGGGCAGCGGGGGAGAGACTCATGGTCAGCTGCTTGTCGGCGAGACGGCGGTTGAGGTCAGCCACCTGCAGATCGACGATGCGGTCAATCTCGCTGCGTGTCAGCGGCTTGTAGAACACGATTTCATCGAGACGGTTCAGGAATTCCGGACGGAACTGGCTCTTGAGCATGTTTTCCACCTGCTCACGGGCACCCGGCCGAATATTGCCGTTTTCATCGATTCCCTCGAGAATGGCGGAGGAACCGAGGTTGGAGGTCAGAATGATGATGGTGTTCTTGAAATCAACGGTCCGTCCCCGAGAATCGGTGATCCGTCCGTCGTCCAGCACCTGAAGCAGGATGTTGAAGACATCCGGATGGGCCTTTTCGACCTCATCGAACAGGACGACCGAGTATGGACGGCGCCGGACAGCCTCCGTCAGCTGACCGCCCTCATCATAGCCAACGTATCCCGGAGGTGCACCGATCAGACGGGAGACGGAGAACTTCTCCATGTACTCCGTCATATCGATACGGATCATGTTCTTCTCATCATCAAACAGAGCCTGCGCCAGAGCTTTGGCCAGTTCGGTTTTACCGACACCCGTGGGTCCGAGGAACATGAACGAACCAATCGGGCGGTTCGGGTTCTGAATGCCGGCACGGCTTCTCAGAATGGCCTCAGAGACTTTGGTAACGGCTTCATCCTGGCCGATGACCCGCTCATGCAGGGTATCCTCCAGATGCAGCAGCTTCTCGCGTTCGCCCTCCATCAGCTTGGATACCGGAATGCCGGTCCACCGGGCGATAATCCGGGCAATCTCCTCCTCGGTCACCTTGTCACGGACCAGGGAAGAGGAATCCTTTGCCTCCTCCGCGAACTTCTCCTGCTCGGCGAGTTCCGCCTGCAGCTGCGGCAGCTTTCCGTATTTGAGCTCAGCTGCCTTATTGAGGTCATAGTTGCGCTCGGCTGCGGCAATCTCGCCGCCGACCTGCTCAATCTCCTCACGGAGTTTCTGGACCTTGCCGATGGCGTTCTTCTCGTTTTCCCACCGGGCACGCATGGAGTTGAACTGCTCCCGCATGTCGGCCAGCTCGCGCTCGATGACCGCCAGCCGCTCTTTGGACAGGGCATCCTCTTCCTTCTTCAGGGCCGCTTCCTCAATCTCATGCTGCATGATCCTGCGGCGGATGTCATCCAGCTCCTGGGGCATGGAATCCATCTCGGTACGGATGGTGGCACAGGCCTCATCCACCAGGTCGATAGCTTTATCCGGCAGGAAACGGTCGGAAATGTACCGGTTGGAGAGGACGGCCGCGCTGATCAGTGCCTGATCCTGAATCTTGACGCCGTGATATACCTCATAACGCTCTTTCAGACCCCTCAGAATGGTAATGGTATCCTCAACCGTCGGTTCTGCCACCATGACCGGCTGGAAACGGCGCTCCAG
>JAGAHV010000260.1:0-16757 GCA_017626895.1 Clostridia bacterium
AAGCGGCAGAAGCATCAATGCTGATCTTAACGGAAGTGCAAATATCGGACGTAAAGCATTTCCTGAACAATTTACGACAGAAAACTGTGACATTTTGTCAAGGCCTGTCATTATTCGGCATCCTGATCACTATCTGTCAAAGTACTCAAAACACAGCCCCGACGGGGATATCGGCTCTGTGATGGAGCCTGTATCGTTACCTAATAGGTAACCTTACTGGTAGCCGATCAAAAGATTATACCTTTTGACCCGCACATCATTGTATCACATGTCCCTGCAAAAGAAAAGAAAGGGATATGCCTTCGGCCCCGGTCAAACCTGCCCATGCAAAAATCACGCAGGAACTGTCCTGCGTGATTCATTTTCCTCTTCGGGGACAGACGCGTCACTTTTCAATCGGCCCCCGGTAACTGGTAATCCCGCCGATGCTTTTCACCTTTTCAAAGCCGGCCTGTTTCAGCAGCGATACCGCCCGGCAGCTTCTGCTGCCCCTCAGGCAGTAAACAAAAACCGGGCTGCTCTTCTCTACCGGAAGCTGCTGAATATTTCCCAGCGGAATATTCATGGCACCCGGGATGTGTCCTGAATGATATTCCGCCGGTTCCCGGACATCCACCAGCACAGCTCCTTTCGTATTCCGAAATTCCTGCAGTCCCTCATTCATCCTGTTTCGAAATAAAAACATCGCCATTTCCTCCCTTATTCTGCACCGGATTTCCCGCACCGACAGACATTTTCCTAAACGGAACATACACCTCAAGCAGCGGCTCCACTTCCTCGCCGTGGGAGTGAACACACAGAATCACGGCGATTGCCAGGCCATCCTGCACAAGGCTCTGCTCACGCATAACCTGTCGGACCGAGACAAATGCCAGTTCAGGCTGATCAAACAGCTGCCCCGTCACCCGGGTAAAGGTATGGACGCAGTTTTTCCCCTCAATCCGCCGGGCAGGCTGCTCTGTCAGGCCCAGTTCCTCTGCCCGCCTCTCGGATACCGTGTACCCGTATCGTCCTTTTCCTTCATCCTCAGCGATCACGGACACCCGTGTGGCGGGCATCTCTGAAAGCCATCTGGAAATCATCTGCTGTTCCTGCTTCTTTCCCGAAATGCACCCTTCCTCACCGACAGAAAGAAGATACAAAGAGGGCATGACAGCAAAGTCGATTTGTCCCATCTGGCTCAGGGCCATGGCGATATGTCTGCTGAACCATTCTGTATCCTCTGCCAGATGCAGATACCGCTGCGCCATCTGTCCAGCCTGCTCGGCCTGCCGGGCAACCCGCTCCTGAATCACCGGAAAGGGATCTCCCTCCTGGGAGAACTGTCCGGCAATCACCTTCAGCGGCATTTCCATGTTTCGGTATTTTCTGTAACTCACCAGCCGGATAAAGTCCTGAACCGAATAGGTTCGCCTCGTCATCTCTCCCCTGGTCGGTTCAACGACTCCCTGCTTTTCAAAATAGTGCAGTCCTGCATGCGTCACGCCCAGAGATCTTGCCACATCACCAATCGGATACCGCATTTTCCCCTCCGCCTGTCCTGTTCACACCTGTGCGTCTCTCTTGAAACGGATTATAGCAAAGAGTGAATAGGATGACAACCGTCACGGGACAACAGAAACAGCCGGCTGTCCGTCTCAGGCGGACAGCCGGCCAATTCCATCATTTGTTTTTCCCGCGAATATATTCATCAATGGCTTTGGCAGCCTGTTTTCCGGCACCCATGGCCAGAATCACCGTTGCCGCACCGGTAACCGCATCACCGCCGGCATAGACGCCCTCACGGCTGGTCAGTCCGTCCGGTCCATCCGTCACGATGCATCCGTGGGAATTGCTCTCAAGTCCCGGCGTCGTGGAACGGATCAGCGGATTCGGGCTGGTCCCGATGGCCATGATCATGGTATCCACATCCAGCACAAATTCACTGTTCGGCTTGACAACCGGGCGGCGGCGTCCGGAGGCATCCGGCTCACCCAGCTCCATTTCCACACAGCGCATCCCGCAGACTTCGCCGTTTTCATTTCCCAGCACCTCAACCGGATTGGTGAGGGTGCGGAAAACTATCCCCTCTTCCATGGCGTGCTCGACTTCCTCATGACGCGCCGGAAGTTCCTGCATGCCGCGGCGATACACAATCGTCACCTCATCGGCACCAAGACGCAGGGCGGAGCGGGCCGCATCCATTGCCACGTTTCCGCCGCCGACAACCGCGACCTTGTGGCTCTTCTTAATCGGGGTCTTGCTCCCCGGCAGATAGGCCTTCATCAGGTTGATCCGCGTCAGGTATTCATTGGCGGAATAGACCCCCTTAAGGCTCTCACCCGGAATATTCATAAACCGCGGCAGACCGGCACCCGAGGCAATATAGACCGCCTCCGCCCCCAGTTCGCTGAGCAGTCCATCCACCGTCAGGATCTTGCCGATGACCATATTGGTGCAGATTTCAACTCCCATGGCACGAAGACCGTCGATCTCCTCCCGCACAATGGCTTTGGGCAGACGGAACTCCGGAATGCCGTACACCAGCACCCCGCCCGGCTCATGAAGCGCTTCATACACGGTCACCTGATAGCCCATCTTGGCCAGGTCCCCGGCGGCCGTCAGGCCGGAGGGACCGGCGCCGACAATGGCAACCCGGTGACCATTTGAGGCAGGAACCGTCGGCTTCTCCGTGCTGTGGGTCCGGTGCCAGTCCGCCACGAACCGCTCCAGACGGCCAATGCCCACCGGTTCGCCATCCTTCATCTTTCCGCGCACACACTTGCCCTCACACTGCGACTCCTGCGGGCAGACACGGCCGCAGACCGCCGGAAGGGATGAGGACGCTGACAGAACCTGATATGCCCCTTCCATGTCCTCTGCCGCCACACAGGCGATAAAGGCGGGGATATCAATGGCAACCGGGCAGGCGCTCTGGCATGGCTTTTTCGGGCAGTTCAGGCAGCGCTTTGCCTCATTCACCGCCATCTCATAGGTATACCCAAGGGCAACCTCATCAAAATTATGCTTGCGAACACCCGGATCCTGTGAAGGCATCGGGCATTTTTTCGGATCCATATTGGCCTTGGGCATTGTTATTCCCCCTTCCGAAGCAGTTCACAGGCTGCCTCGCGTGCATGCATTTCCGCATCACGGTACATGGCACCGCGCTTCATTGCCTCATCAAAGTCTACCAGATGACCGTCAAAATCCGGTCCGTCCACGCAGGCAAACTTCGTCTCTCCTCCAACCGTCAGGCGGCATCCGCCGCACATGCCGGTTCCATCGATCATAATCGGGTTCATGGAAACCACGGTTTTTACCCCGTACTTTTTCGTCACCCCGCAGACGAATTTCATCATGATCAGCGGACCAATGGCGATGACCTCGTCATACGTATTCCCCTCATTGATCAGCTTTTCAAGCGCCGCCGTCACAAGGCCCTTCTCACCGGCCGATCCATCATCCGTCATCAGGACATAGCGGTCAGACACCGCCCTGAATTCCTCCTCCAGGATGACCAGATCCCTGTTTCTGAAGCCCACCACCGAATGCACTTCGCATCCCAGCGCATGCAGTTTCTTGGCTACCGGAAAAGCGATGGCACAGCCAACACCGCCGCCGACCACGCAGACCTTTTTAAGGCCATCCGTCTTCGTCGGCAGTCCCAGCGGGCCCACAAAATCATGCAGACTCTGTCCGGCCTCAAGGGTATCCAGCTCCATTGTCGCCCCGCCGACGATCTGGTAGATGATCGTGACGGTCCCCTTTTCCGGGTTGGTATCCGATATCGTCAGCGGCACACGCTCACTGTCCGCAAACGCGCGAAAAATAATAAACTGTCCCGGCTGCGCTTTTCTGGCAATCAGCGGGGCCTCAATCACCATTCGGCTGACTGTCGGATTCAGCCGGGTCTTTTCCACTATTGTATACATGGTACTCCTCCAATAATCCCTGTTTGGACGACAGCGTACAGGATAATTCATCCCCTGAAGATTTTCAAACCCAAAAGTCAATAAAATATTCCGTAGGTTTTCGTGTAAAACTTCCAATTTCCGGGCCGATTTTCTCCGACAGCGGAAATCAGACGCAGAAAGGCAGGGCCTCAGGCCCTGCCTTTTTGTCAATCTGTCAGTGAATCAGGACGATGGCTTTGTCCTGTCCATGCCCTTATTTCCTTGTCAGTCCCTCGAAATGATAGGTTGCCTCAACCAGGATCTCCGGGGTATCCGTCACGAGATCCCGATATTCGGGACCCGCGTACTGTGCCATGCCGCCGATGTTGTAGATCTTGGTCATATCCCAGCCCCGGGCATTGAGCAGCTTCATCAGCTGATTGACACGTCCGCCGCTCTGGCACATGAGGAAGATGGTCTTATTCTTCGGGAAAAAGGCTTCAAGAATTTCATCCGACTCCTCATACACCGGAACCGGCTCTTCCACGGAGCCGCCAAAGAGCTGCGGGAGAGAGGCATCCGTATGGGCATCCGCATTAAAGATCAGGGCAAAGTACGGGATGCACTCAAAGTTGCGCAGGTGCTTCTTGGCATAGTCCGCATAGTCACGCACATCAATGTACATCACATCCGTACGGCCAAGATAGGTCTTCAGGTTTTCGCTGTTAATGGCCGAACAGGTTGGTCCGAAGTTTCCGGGCTCGCAGAACTTCTCCTCGGTATCATCCTTATTGGCCTTATACTTTTTCGTGGTATCCACCGGATACGGCAGATCTGCCGCTGCCACCGCTGCGGTCACAACTGCCGTGGTTTCAGCCGTGGCTTTCTTGTCCTCAAAGGCTGCTCTCAGCGTTGCAGCAGTGGCATCGCCGTCAAAGAACGCATCCGTGGCATGATAGGCGTAAATCGCCTGCAGCATGCGCAAGATATTGTTTGCCGAAACCGTCGCGCCGGTCTTGACATCGATGCCCTCGATCTCATCCACGGTGCTGACTTTCATGATATCCGCATAGGTCTTTCCGATATACACCGGGATCTGGCCGGCCTTGACATCCTCATAAGTGGCCTCCGGAGCGGTCGGCGGCGGGTTGCTGTCGCCCCAGAATCCGCCCAGGTAATGGCCCGTGGAATCCAGGTCAAAACTGAGTGTGCGAACCTCTGCATCCTCAATCTTGCCGCTTGAGGGAAGGGTCAGCTCCACATAAGCCGTAGACCAGAGATTCACATCCGCGCTGCGGCAGGTGCAGGAGATAAAGGTGACCTGATACTTGATGTAATTGCGCGCCACATACTTGAACGGCACGAAGGCATAGAAAAGATCCTCTTCCTTCGGTCCGTCAATGTGATTAAAGGGAATCACGGCGACCTGATTTGCCTTGCTTCCCTCACCGAGCTTGGCGGACCCGTTGAGGAAGCTGTTGACCTCGCCCAGAGAGAGCTCATCCGCGACAGCAAACGCCGTCACCATCAGGAAAAGAAGAAATAGTACTAAGATTGATTTTTTCATGGCTGTTTCCTCCTTCTTGGTCAGAACTGAGTCAGTAATTGCGGCCTGCCATAACTTTCCGTTTCCGGCATCGGATTCATTCTAACAGAACGCCCTAAAATCGTCAATGATACAGCCCGTGTGGATAACCACACCTGAACGGGCAAACATGCAGGGAATCTCCCCACAGCTGTCCGGCGCCGCCTCTTAAGAGATTCGAAGTCCGTTCAGGGATGCAGGCCGAGGCGAAAAAGCATGTTCCTCTCAGGGCTCAATGATATTGAAACTGCGGTTAACCGGCTTCATATACCGAACCAGCCGTACGGGGACGGTGGCATCCCCCTCAATCGTCATTTGGGCCGTAATATCGGTTTTGCCCATCATCAGGGCCAGAAGCTGCAGGCGCGCACAGGTGACCGTGCACTGGCATGCTTCGCCCGCCGCCTCCGGATAGACCAGCAGAACGCCGTCCCTCCGCACGACCCGGAAAGATTCACCAGTATCCGAAATGCAGAGCTTTAAGGTGAAATCATCCCGCTGCGCTTCCAGGGCATCCGTGTTAATGTCAATGTACTGCAGCATCATCCGGACCGTCATCCCGGCCAGGGCCGATTCGCGTCCCAGCGTGGTTCCCTCTTTATCCGCCTGATTTCCCTCTCTCAGTTCCCAGGCACCCATCAGGTAGGCACTGCGCCAGGGACCGCTTTCCGCCTGATACCCCAGCTGCTCCAGCGCATCCGCACAGAGATCCCGCGCCGCCTGGTTGGACGGATCCGCATAGACCAGTTCCTTTGTGATCTGTGCAACCCACTGGTATTCGCCCCGGTTATAGTCCTCCCGGGCTTTTTCAAGAACCGCCTCCACGTCCCCCAGATACTCCACCCACTTTTTCGCGGTGGCCTCTGGCGTCAGGGGATTCAGATTGACCGGATTGGCATCATACCAGCCCATGTACCGCTGATAGACCGCCTTGATATTGTGGGACAGCGTTCCGTAATACTGACGGCAGACCCATACCCGGTTCAGCCGCTCGGGCAATGTCAGCGTCCTTGATATCTCCGCCGCCGTCATCCCCTGATTGATGTAATGCAGTGTCTGATTGTTGATGTACTGATACACCGCGGCCGTATCTTCCATATACGTTCGCAGCGTTTCATTTCCCCAGTGAGGCCAGTTGTGGCTCTGGAACACCACCTCCGCCTCATCGCCAAACAGTGCCTCTGCCTCCAGGATATACTGTGCCCATGCCGCTGCATCCCGCACCTGCGCACCGCGCAGCGTGTAGATATTGTGCATGGTCCCGGTGCAGTTCTCCGCCATCCACAGTCCCTTGTACCGTGGAAACCAGGCATTCATTTCTGCCGGCGCCTCGGTTCCCGGGGTCAGCTGGAACCGGATCTCAAGACCGTCAATGACAATCGTCTCATCGGAGGCAATTTCATAGGTCGGCGGCTGAAGCCCGATGGTTCCGGTGCTCTGTCCCAGACCAATGCCGATGGCCATCCGTCCTTTTTCGCCGGGTTTCAGCATCGCACCATACTGATACTGTGCACGGCGTGACATGGCGGCACCGCAGTACAGGTTTTCGCTGACCGCATGCGTTAAAAATCCCTCAGGCGCCAGAACCACCACTTTCCCTGAGGCAAGCTGCTCCGCCAGCGGAAGCGAGGCATCTGCCACCTCCTCCGGGGAAATCAGCCCGTAAATGCCGCCATAGTGGTCAATATGGGAATGACTGTACAGGACGCCTTTCACCTCAAGCGGGCCAAAATGCTTCTCCATCAGGGCTTTGGCCGCGGCCATGTTTTCCCTGCACATCAGCACATCAAAGACGACCCAGCCGTTATCCGTCCGGATGAAGGTGGCATTGGCCATGTCATATCCCCGTACCTGATAAATCCCCTCACATACCTCAAACAGGCCTGCATAGGCATTCAGCTGGGTATTCCGCCACAGGCTCGGATTCACGGTATCCGGCGCCTCCGCCTCCCGGACAAAATCAAAGTCACGGAGATCCCAGGCCGTCTGCCCGTCCTCGCGAAGGATGACCAGCTCCTCCGGCGCCTCAATCAGTCCGCGAAGCGCATTCTCTTTCTCACGTTCATCGGAAAAATCAAGAAGTTCAAACCAGCTCCGGTTCGCCTCAGCCGTATACGACGAGGCCGGATTTTGCTCCGCCCTCCCTGACCAGGGAATGAACAGCAGCACCGTCATCAGGACACCAAACAGTCTTTTCATGTTTCTCACTCCTTTTTTTAAGCGTCTCCATGGACGCTGATTTTCCTTTCCATGATCCGAAAACGCACACGTTATTTCTCCGTCGTAAACTCCCGAAGCAGCATTTTTACCAGCCGGCACAGATCCTTTTCGGGATCTGCCTGCTCCGAAACGTATACCAGTCCCACCGCATACCGGGTCACTGCCGCGAGCATCATATGAAAGGTAAATGAAAGCATTTCCTCCTCCGGGATCTCGCTGTTCAGTGTCCCGTCTTTCATGCCCCGCTGGTAAAGGTCATGGAAATTCTCACTCAGTCCCTCCACGACCTGCCTGTGTCCCTCAAGACCACTGGCCATTCCCTTTTCATGGCGCAGAAAGCTGTTGAAATTGTAATTAAACCGCAGTATCTGCGCGTGGTTCCGGTACAGATCCAGAAATGCGTTGAGATAAAATTTCGGATATTCCGCACCGGTCATCTGCTGAATCGCCGATTCCGTCACCGTCTGTCGATACGCTGAAATGTACTCTTCCCACTTCCAGGCAGCAATTTCCACCACCAGGTCCAGCTTGGTGGTGAAGTAGCGAAAAATCGTCGCCCTCCCGATCATGCTGGCATCCGCAACCTCATTCATCGTGACGCATTCAATCCCGCGCTCAGTAAACAGTTTGAACCCTTCCTCCATCACTGTCTCGCGGGTCATTTCCTTTTTCTTTTCCCGAATCACTTCAGCAGCTGCCTCCGTCTTTATGGTACCTTCGCTTTTTTAGATTATACACAAGGATCCTCTGTCATTCAATCCTCCCGGCACGGTCCCGGGTATTTTTGTATATCCCACATTTTTTCCGTTCAGAAATGCAGAAAAACCCAAAGTCCGGCCGCCAAAGCAAAAGAAAAAACCCGGGCCGACACGCTGTGCCGGTCCGGGCGTTGCCTTTTTTCTCTGGAGCCGCCTGCCTATACCATTCAATGCGTTTCAGCGGGTCAGCCCCGGCTGCCGGAATCCTCAGGAATCGTAAAACTCCCGCCCGTCATCTGTTACAAGGCGTTCCGCCCTGGGATACTCGAAGATTTCCGTTTTGCCCTTGTTCTCCGTGAGATACCTGACAAATTTCGCCGCGTACCATTTCGCCATGGCCAGATTGTGCATCAGGTAGTATCCGCAGTTCTCTGCGGTTGCACCGGGCACAACCTCCGCCGAATCGACGGACTTAAAGGCATTCAGCAGAAGATCATAAATCTCCTGGGGCGGGCGATTTCCCTTGAGGATCAGATAAAAGCCGGTCAGGCATCCCATCGGTCCCCAATAAATGACCTCATCCTTCCACTCCGGATCATTCCGAAGATAGGTAGCAATCAGGTGCTCCAGTGAATGCATGGCCGCCACATCAATGACCGGCTCAATATTCGGTCTTCTTACTCTGACGTCATATGTGGTTACCTTTTTATCGCCCACAACATCCACACGGCTGATGAATATCCCGGGAACGATTCTGGTATGATCTACCGAAAAACTGGGAATCAGATCCATGTTCCTCACGCCTCCTTCAATGTTGCTCTCTGAACTCCGGAAGAGAGATTCAGAAATCAGTTCTTTATGCGGTCAGAGACTTCCGGCAGGGCCCTGCCCGGCGTCATCCGCTTTGTCAGGACACTTCTTTCGGGTTTCCTGTTTCATCCGTTCGCCTCTCCCTGGCCGGCACAGCCGCCGGTCAGGCGGCAGCCCGTTTCTTTACAAAGCCCCTGAAATACTCCGTTAAAGTATACAACTGCCCGGCAGCGCTGTCAATCCGAATTCCTTTCACCGTCCGCGCAGTTTCGGGCGCCGTCCTGATTTTATGGAGATTTTGCCGCGGGAAACATGCTGATACGGTCAGGAAAAACAATTCATATTTATAAGGAAAAGTTTCCTGATAATAATTGACACGCATCTTTTTTTCAGCGTATAATTCACTTGTCAAAATAGAGAAATCTACACCTTTATGCATGCCATTACAGTCCTCCCGAAAGGGTCATTTCTCAGAAATGCGCTCTTTTCCGCCTTTCACGGAAAGTTTCACGTCATGATGTGTTTATCCTCTCGGGCTGTCTGTTAAAGATTTCATCTGCCTTTTTCACCCACCCGGCCTGCGGCAAAAACAATTCCGATGCCGCAAGATCAAGTTACGGCTCACAGAGGAGGAACGTTAATGCGTAACGCCATAGCCGCCATCATGTCACTTATGGCCATTGCCCTTATCGTCTGCGCACAGATTTCAAAGCGTTCCACAAAAGACATTGCACCAAAAGTGACGCATTTCCTTTATTCCCTTTTGCCGCCCGTGATCGGCAACCTGCTCATTATTGTCGGACGGACTGAGGGAATTTCCCTGTTCGGCAGGTATTTGTATGCCTGCGGAATCGACATCACCATGTACTGTCTTCTGGATTTCACCCTTCAATACTGCGGGCTGAACTGGCATAAAAGCTTTCATAAAATTCTGATCACACTGATCAGTCTGGACATTATCCAGCTTTTGTGCAATCTCCTGTGGGGACATGCGTTTTCACCCAAATTACGGATGGCGTACGGGGAACCCTACTACGATGTCGTTTCCCATTGGGGACGCAATCTGCATCTCGGTCTGGTTTATGTCATTATGGGCATCGTCCTTGGCATCCTGCTGATCAAGATCATCCGGGGCGCCAGGATCTTTTCGGAAAAATACTCCATCATGTTCATTCTGCTGATCCTGACCGGCGCCTGGGAGCTGTTTTATCTGCTTTCCCATACCCCGGTAAAAACCACCGTTATCGTCTATGGTGTTTTCGGCCTTCTTGTTTTCTATTTTTCCCTGTATTACAGGCCCATGCGTCTTCTGGACCGTCTGCTGGGAAACGTCGCCTCCGGCCTGACCGACGGATTGTTTTTCTTTGATGACAACGGCCGATGCATCTGGGCAGATGAGCATGGTCTGAAACTGACCGGGCTGAAGGAAAATGAGCTTGTGCGCTGTGAAAGCCGTCTTAATGCCATGTTCCCCGGGCTGGAGCTGGCCAAGAATGACTGGCAGTGCCAGAGGCAGTACAGAAACCGTCACTACAACCTTGTCAAGCATGCCATGGTCAGTTCCAGGCAGCACGTTCTGGGGTCCGTTCTGAGCGTGCAGGATGACACCGATAAAGAGCTTGAGCTGCCGAAAGAGCGATACGCCGCCACACACGATCCCCTTACCGGTCTTTACCGAAAAGAGTATCTGTTCAGGTGCATCAGGGAGAGAATTGATTCAAACCCGGACACCACGTTCTACATCGCGTACATGGATATCAACAACTTTAAACTCATCAATGACGTGTTCGGGAAATCGTTTGGCGATTACACCCTGAAGAGCATCGCCGCCAATCTGCAGCAAAACCTCCCCAAAGACGCATTATACGGCCGTCTCAGCGGCGATACCTTCGGCTTTTGCTTCAGCGGTGATACATTCAATCCCGAACATGCAGAAAAATACTGCTCCGAGTTTCTGATTGAAGAAGGGCCGGTTTCGCACCGTGTGGTCATCCACGAGGGCGTATATGAGGTCACTGAGCGAAATATTGATGTCTCCGTCATGTTTGACCGGGCACATATTGCGCTGATGACGATCAAGAATGACTACAAGAAACACATCGCCCTGTATGACAACCGGATGCGGGCAAAAATGCTGCTTGATCAGGACCTGACCCTCCAGCTGCCCAACGCCCTGAAGACCGGACAGATCCGGCCCTATCTGCAGGCCATTGTGGATATCAACAGCAAGATCATCGGTGCTGAGGCGCTGGTCAGATGGATTCATCCGGTAAAAGGCTTCCTGTCCCCTGCCAGCTTCATTCCGACCCTTGAACACAACGGTCTCATCGCCGACGTGGACCGCTATATGTGGCGGTGTTCCTGCGAGATTCTCAAGCGCTGGGAAAAGATGGGCTATGACGACCTGTTTATCTCCATCAACGTTTCCCCCACCGATTTCTACTTCATGGATGTAAAAGAGGTCCTGAAAAATACCGTCAGGGAGTTCGATATTTCCCCGTCCAGACTTCGCGTGGAAATTACCGAATCCATTATGATGAACGATGACATTGACAAGTTTGAAATTCTGAAGGATCTGCAGAGTTCCGGATTCATCGTCGAAATGGACGACTTCGGCAGCGGATATTCCTCCCTGAACATGCTCAAGAACATGCCTGTTGATGTCATCAAACTCGACATGATGTTTGTCAATGATATGAATAACGTGTCAAGGACTTCAACCATTCTCCGCAATGTCATTAACATGATGGTCGAATTAGGCCTTACACCTCTGACAGAGGGAATCGAAACCAAAGAACAGTATGACATTCTTTCAAGGATGGGCTGCAAAATGTTCCAGGGTTACCTGTTTGCCAAGCCGATGCCTGTAGAAGACTTTGAACGGGAATTTCTGAAGGAGCGCGATTGTATTGAAAGTTCCTCAAAATGACCAGATCCAGTCGGATAAGACCCTGTCTGCGCTGGATGCCTATATCAACCGCGTATACCGGATCATTGTGCTGATCATTCCGATAATCTGCATCTGTGCCAGCATTACCATCACCACACTGCATCTGACCGGTCACTATCCCGACATCAACCGAACAGCCCTGCTGCTGTTTGACCTTTCAGATATCCTTTATCTTCTGATCGGCATCTACCTGTTCCATACCGGTTTTGGCCCGGACGGCATTGTCCTCCCGGCCAAACTGGCAGCCGGAAAATACATCATGACGCTGATTCTCCTCATTCAGTGGAACGCCATCTCCTATCTCTGGCCTTTCACAGATTTCTGGGCATTCAGTGTCCTCTTTACCATCGTTCTGGCGCTCTTCTTTGATGTAAAACTGGTTGCCTTCGCCACTGCCGGAATCGTCTTTTCCATGGTTCTTTCCTGGATTGTCAAAGGTTCCCGGTTGCTCCCGCCCAATGATGACTACTTCGTTGCCAATATGACGTTCCGCATCGTCGGTCTCTCCCTCATGCTCTTCTCGATCAACCTGATCACCTTCTTCGGCGGAAAATTCCTGGTGGAAGAGCTTGAAAAGTACGTGAACTATGACCCCCTCACCCATCTGCTGAACCGGCGGAGCATGGACAATTATCTGCAGGAAGCCCACCGGATGGCCAAGACAGGAATGACACCTTTCTGCCTCCTGATGATGGATATCGATGACTTTAAACTCATCAACGACACCTGGGGACATGAATGCGGAGACGAAGTCCTGCGGGGTGTGGCCAAAATCGTATCCTCTTCCGTCGGAAAAGATGACTGTGTCTTCCGGTGGGGCGGCGAGGAAATTCTGGTCCTGCTCAAGGCGGATGAAATCATCGCCCGACGGGTCGCAGAACGCATCCGCATTGCCATTCAGAAAAACACCTTTGAATATAACCGCACCAGAATCGGCGTGACCATCACCATTGGTATCTCTGCATACAGCCCTGAAAAAGGCATTCAGGACATGATGAATGAGGCCGATAAAAAGCTTTACGACGGAAAACGTTCCGGCAAGAACCAGGTCGTTTTCTGATCCCCGCCCGTCAAACAACAAATGCCGCCGGTAAAGACCGGCGGAATTTTGTCTGTATGTATCAGACGATTCCTTCATACAGGAGTTTAACCCCGATACGGACCGGGTAAACACCCGACTTTTTATTTTTGTGTAAGTTAAAGCTCAGCATGTAGCCAACTGTCAGGCCAAACCGCTCCATATATCCGATGATCTGCTGTTCTCCCTCTTTATTTCTGCTCGCTCCATGCCAGATCTTCAGTTCGATAATAACCCTTTTCCCCTGAGTGTGAATCACCACATCCATCTCCGGTCACGCGTCTGCTCTTCTACACTGAATGTTCCCACACCATTGATAATCGGCGAGAGATAGGTCAGAAACTTTTCCCGCCCTTCTTTTTCGATAAACTTTTTCTCAGCCGTCTCATCATCCGGTTTTCGAATCATCTTCTGTGTTTCAATAAACCGGTCCAGAATCAACGGAACATCCAGTTCACCGTTTCGGATGAATGCCGGTTTATTGTCCAGTGCGTTTCCGCGCATTTCAGCTGCAAATCGGCTCTCCCCTATATAGAAAAAATACTGCATTCTTCAGTCAATTTCATTCATTTTCCCCATCGTCTCCCAATGCTATAATCCGTTCATACTGAACGCAGACCCGGTTTTGAAAGACCTTACCGAACTGCGCTGCCGTGCAAACGACAGCCGTCCGGCAAATTCGGGGCTTTGCAGAGTCACTGCAAAAGATCCGCAAAAAAGGAGTGAACATGATGGAATATACGCATCTGGGAAGAACAGGACTGCTGGTCAGCCGTCTGTGCCTTGGAACCATGGCCTTTGGCAACAGCACGGATGAAAAAGAATCCTTCCGCATCATGGATGAGGCACTGGACCTGGGCATTAACTTTTTCGACTCGGACGACAACTACGGCAAAGCCACCAATAACGAGGGAATAACGGAAAAGATCATTGGCAAATGGTTTGCCCAGGGCGGCGGCCGGCGCCAGAAAGTCGTTCTCACCACCAAAGTTCATGAGGAAATGCACGATCCCAATGACGGGCCGAACAGCCCGGGCGGACTCTCTGCATACAAAGTCCGCCGTCATCTCCGCTCCTCCATGGAACGTCTGGGAACGGATCATGTCGAAGTGTATTTCATGCACCATATCGACCGCAATGTAACCTGGGAGGAAATGTGGGACGTCTTTGAGCAACTTTACCGTGATGGACTCATTGACTATGTCGGAACCAGCAACTTTCCCGCCTGGGCATTCAGCATCGGGCAGGAAAAGGCAAATCAGCACCATTTCTTTGGCATTGCCGTTGAGGAACACCTGTATAACCTGTTTGTCCAGAACGCCGAGCAGGAGGTTCTCCCCGCTGCCAGAGCACAGGGCATCGGCATCATGACGTGGAGCCCGCTGGCCGGCGGACGCCTGACCAGGGCTTTCTACGACCGGCTCCGCAGCGCCGGAAATGCCGCTACACCGGAACAGGCTGCCCTGCTCAAGCAGCTGGATCAGTACCATGCCTTCTGCAGTGATCTTGGCGTCACACCGGAAAACGCCGGTCTGGCCTGGCTGCTCAGCAATCCGGCCGTTACCTGCCCCATCGTTGGCGCAAGTGAATGCGGCCAGCTCACCAGTTCCCTCAAGGCGCTGGAATGTAAATTCAGTCCCGAGGCGCTGGCTCAGCTGGACAGCATTTTCCCGAAGGTCAGCGAAGCACCCGAGGCCTACGCCTGGTAATCCCCCCTCTTTCCTTCCGCTCCCCACGTCGGAAGGTTATTAAAACCGGACAGATTCCGGCAGATTTGTCTCTGGACAGGCTCCAAAGCAAAGAAAGGACAGCTCCATGCAAAAAGAAGATCCACGCTACGTCGCATACCTCTCTCTCCTCACGCAGGAACTGGTTCCCGCCATGGGATGTACGGAACCGGTTGCCGTTGCCTATGCGGCGGCAAAAGCCCGTGAGCTTCTTGGTGATCTTCCGGAATCCGTGAAGGTCGGCTGCAGCGGAAGCATCATCAAGAACGTCAAAAGCGTTACCGTTCCAAATACCGGCGGAATGAAAGGCCTGGAGGCAGCCGCTGCGGCCGGCATCATTGCCGGCGATCCCAGCCGCAGGCTTGAGGTTATCTCCGGGGTCACCCCGGATCAGTTTGGACCTATCCGGGAATATCTCTCGAATGCGGATATTCAGGTAGAGCACCTGAACGAGGAACACGTATTTGAAATTTTCATCACCGTCCGGAAAGGAACGCACCATGCCTCTGTCCGGATCACGGACACGCATACACACATTACACTGCTCGAAAAAGACGGTCAGGTTCAGTATGAAAGTCCGGCAGATGCGGCGGAGGCGGAAAGTTCTGAACGTCAGCTGCTGAATGTGGCCGATATCTACGATTTTGCCAAAAGTCTGGATCTCGCAGATGTCATCCCCGTCCTTTCCCGGCAGATTGCCTGCAACATGGCCATTGCCGAGGAAGGGCTGCGCAATCCGTACGGAGCCAATATCGGCAAAACGCTGCTCCGCTTTCACGGGGGTGCGGATGCACCCGTTGAAATCCGGGCACGGGCATGGGCTGCTGCTGGATCGGATGCCCGCATGCACGGCTGCAGCATGCCTGTCGTCATTAATTCCGGCAGCGGAAACCAGGGAATCACCGTTTCCGTTCCGGTCATCCTGTACGCCAGGGATATAGGCGCATCCGATGAGCTGCTTTACCGGTCTCTAGCACTGGCCAACCTGGTGGCCATCCAGCAGAAAACGTACATCGGCACACTTTCCGCTTTCTGCGGCGCCGTCTGTGCAGGAGTCGGTGCCGGTGCAGGCATCGCGTTCCTGCTGGGAGAGGATCTGACAACCATCGCTCACACCATTGCCAACGCGCTGGCCATCCTGCCGGGCATGGTCTGTGACGGGGCGAAACCCTCCTGTGCCGCCAAGATTTCCCTGGCGGTTGAGGCCGGCATTTTCGGCTACCAGATGTACAAAAACGGTCAGCAGTTTTACGCGGGCGATGGGCTGGTTGTCAAAGGCGTGGATGCCAATGTCAGGACTGTGGGCCGCCTTGGCCGCGAGGGCATGCGCGAAACCAACCGCGAGATCATCGCCATGATGCTCGATAAGAACAACGTCTTCGGGAATTCCACCGAAAGCTAGACCATCCTGCAGAAACCGGATTCGGGAACAGCTCGTTTCCGCTTTCTGCTCATCCAATTCCCCAACCCATTCTGTCCACGGATGTATCCAGATGAAACAGAACATGAAAGCAGTTGTTGCCCATTCAAAAGACCGGTACGTTCTTGAAGAGCTCCCCATTCCCGAACTGCGGGATGGTGACATTTTGATAAAGGTGGAAGCCTGCGGCATCTGTGCGGGCGATATCAAGGCCCATGACGGCATCTCCCGCTTCTGGGGCGGCGACGGAATGCCTCCCTACGTGGAGCCGACGTTTACCCCCGGACATGAATTCTTCGGCCGCATCGTCGCCATTCAGGGCGAGGTTCCCGGGAATTTTTCCGTTGGTGACCGGATTATTTCCGAGCAGATCGTCCCCTGCGGCGAGTGCTGG
>JAGAHV010000261.1:0-12891 GCA_017626895.1 Clostridia bacterium
GGCATGTTTGCAAAAGGCACGTTTTTAGTTCACACTAACACGAGCAGATAGAACCCCTATATAAAAAAGCGCAAAAAGCCCCTAGGGTAAAAATAGCGTATTTTTGCAGTTTTTGGGCTGATGTTTCAGAATGAAACATCACAAAAAGTTTCTTTAGGCAGGGCGTTTAAGTCCGAGAATTTCAAAAAAGTCTCGCTTATCTCCTGTCAGTAATTCCAGCGGAGATTTTTCTGTTCGGATTTCATCTCCTCTACGAATGACTTTCGTATTGAAATACAGCTGAAGCAATGCAAGAAAATCATTTGAAAGATAATGCTTTGCGTTGACATATTTCCTTATCCGAGAGTTTGTGTTTTCAATCATAGAAGAAGCTCGATGTGTCATTTTAATAAGAGGACTCACAAGCGAACGAGCTTTACTAACCTCAGCTGAATCATAACGTGTCAAGCGCCGAGAAATGCTTCTATATACAAGTGATGTATTCAATTCGGCACTTTGCCGATAAAGAAGGGAAAGGATTTCCGGCTTTATATTGTTCTTCTCTGAAAGAATTTGCATATTCTTTGCAAACAAGGAATGGAATTCCAGAACCGAATCAAGTCTCTTTCGCATGAATGTTGTTTTAGCATGCAAATCATACGTTTTCCCATCAATTGAATCCATCTCATCAAGAATCCATAGAACGAGGGGCTTGATTTCATGGAGATAGTATCCGGGAAAAGCGAGCATTTCCTTGAGCCAGCTTAAAAGAGTCATCGCTTTGTCAGCACGAAGAAGATAATCATCCAGAACGAGGCGTTCAGATTCCAACTGTTCAATAGTCTTCTTTCTTGCTCTGGGACCGGAGACAGATATCTCCAGTTTAGCGATTGATTCCAAACGTTTAAAAGCAAGATTTTCTATTTTCTGGAGCTGTTCTCCAACTTCTTTGATCGCATGGAAAACGTCACCGAGCATTTGTGCGTCAGGCAATGCTTGAGGAATGCCGGCTAAAATACCGCTTCCAAAGTCACTAATTCCGTACATGAAGTCCAACCCCTGATTTTCAGAAAGGAGAAGCATGAGAATTGCCCAGGTTTCAGCTGTGCGATCCTCTGTACATAGCATTGTGGCAATATAGTGAGTATCAAGACAAATCAGAGCAAGTATAGGAAGATCTCCAGATTGAAATACTTCATCGTAGGCGCAAGTCATTATACCCGACAAATCAACAGTTTCGAGGAATTTATGGGCTTTCTTTCCATAATAAGATAATTTGCGGCTTACAGTCGATGGGTCAATGCTGTAATTGTACATCGTCTTGATATGTTCACAAATCCCTTCCAGAGATGCATGACAAGAACATGCCAGGCTAAGAATGGTACGGTCTATATGAAGTTTATCCACTGAAATAACGTCTGAAAGCGGATCTATATCTGTGTTTTTATACTTTTCGATGAAACGTTCAGCATCATGCAGGAGAGTATACGCATAGCGCCTGGACATATTATGACGTTTCGCAACTGCAGAACGGAAACCTTTACCACTTCCGTACATTTCAAAACCAATTACAATTCGATCGATAGGTTTAAACATAGCCATACCAGTTCCTCCTTATGTTAATTATCAAGTGTTTTTAAAGTGAAGGTTTTCATTCTTGACGCATTGAATGAAGAAGCCAATTTTGATATAATGCCCGTGTTTTCGTGCTGCTTACGCAGCGTGGGCTCTCGCGGGTGGAAGAATGCGGGAGCTTTTTGTTTTGTCAAACATAATCAGAAAGAATTTTCTGTATTTGATTAACAAGAGAGACGAGTCTCTGATGTTCATGGTCTTTTTCTTGCCTTGATGAAGACAGTTGGCTTTCTATTTGTTTCAACTGAGCACGTAAAATAGTGATTTCGCTGGAAAGATTCTGGACGGTTTCATCCGTGTCCTTACCTGAAATATCTATGGGTGAATTGGGCTCAGAAGCTTTTGATCGTTTCTTTGTAGGAACGATCTGCTTGGTTTCGGGATCTAATCGTCCAATCAGTTTTCTGGTAGATCGACTTTGCTTCTTATTTTTATCATAATAGGAAGTCGAATCATAAACGTACGTAACGTTATGCCGCTTATCGTACTGATATACTATAGCCATAATTCAACCTCGTTCAAATAAAAATAGCACTAGTGCGTCCATTATACTACATAACGTTATAATTGTAAATAGAAACTAAGTGATATAATGTTACGTAAAAATGAGCAAAAAATAAAAGTCGAGATCGCTCTCGACTGGGTGATTGTTATACTTTATAATCATTAAAAGTTTGGGTGTGTGTGAACAGGTTTTCAAACATCCCGCCTTGGCCAGGATGTCTGCATTGTAAGCAAGACCATAGCCCTCAACTGACACAGGGAATCCGACAACCTTGTCGCCGTCCATGTAAGCAGCTGCGGTGTACTTGGTCCACTCCTCGCCGGTCATATCGGCGATCTTGTCTTTCCAGAGCTCATAACCGGTAGGTCCTTCGATGACCCAGATGTCCGGTTCACGGCCGGAAGCCATTTCAGCCTTCAGAACCGTGTTGTAGTCAGAGGATCCGCCGCCGGTGATGACCTTGACATCAACGCCGGTCTTCTCTTTGTACAGTTTGGCATAGTCCTGCATTGCAGCAGTGATCTCTACCTTATTCTGGCAGATAACGATGTCCGCCAGAACGCTGGCTGCCATCATGCAAAGTGCAAGGGACAGTACCAGAGCGATCAGTTTCTTCATAGAGGTATCTCCTTTGTATAATATTTATTCCTCGCGTCAGACGCGGAAGAACCAACACAAAATCAGACGATTTCTCAATAGAAGAGAAAGACATCCGACATGGACGGATTATAGCACCAAACGGATGAATTGTCTATCACCATTTCATGAAAATTCGACAATCGCCTCTGTCTTTTGAACCCGGATTTCTCCCCTGAAATCTGAACATCTGAAAATCTGCGCTTAAATATAGCTTAAATTTTGCACATTTCTCTCCCCTCCGGCAAATGAAATTTTCCGACAGGAATGGTATAATAAAGGCGGTACGAACACGATGCGCACCATTCCAATGAAATGGAGGAACACCATGAATCTTCATGAAGCGCTTGACTCGATTCAGACGTTCAATCGGATATTTCCAAAGGAAGCGTTAGAGGTCATTTCCGCTCATAAGGAGGAAGCTTTGCCGGTCATGCGGGAAAGTGTCAGAAAGACCGCTGCTCACCCGGAACTGGTTGATGATTACAAAGAGTATTTCTACTTCTATGCGACGTTTTTCCTGGGGGAATTCCGGGACACCGAATCCTTCCCGGACCTGATCCGGCTGATCTCCATGCCCAGTGACCGCCTGAATGACCTGTATAACGACGCCATCACCTCCGGCCTCCCCGACATCCTGTACTGTACGTTTAACGGGGACACGGAGCTGCTGAAAACGACCGGGATGAATCTCGAGGTGGATCTGTACATGCGTGCAGGCATCCTGGATGTCCTGGCAAAGCTCTGTCTGGATGGAAAGCTGGATGAAACGGAGTTAAAAGACTATCTCCGCCAGTACATCCGACTGGCAGAAAAGGATGATCCGTTTATTTACTCGAAAATCGCCGATGTCATCGTCTGGTGTCATTTCCGGGACATGCTGCCGGATCTGAAGGAACTGGCTCAGCAAGACCTGCTGGAAGGCGATGACTATCCAACCCTGGTTGACCTGATGTACACCTACAATGAAAATGATCTTCCCATTGAGAGCCCGATAAAGGTATCCGAGTACCTGCAGAGCTGGGGGATGTATGACAGTGACTCTTCTGCGGAGGAGACGGAAGGGTCGCTCAAGGATCTGCTCAGAAGCTTCCTGGGAGCAGATGATCAGGAGGACGAGGCCCCAAAGGCGGCCCCGCCAAAAATCGACCTCTCCAAAATCGGTCGGAACGATCCCTGTCCATGCGGATCCGGAAAGAAATACAAAAACTGCTGTCTGGGCAAACCGGTCGAGCCGCTGGATACGATCGAGAGTCAGCAGAGCAGAGACCGTGTACTTGCCGCCTATCCGCCTCTTGGCGGGAAACGCATCCCCGGACGGCTCTATCTGGCTGATTTCTATGATGCGGAAGCCATTGAGATTGACCGTCTCCTCTACCTGGCATTGCAGCCGCGTGAGCTGTTCAGCCCTTATTTCAAACAATATCCGGAACTGAAAAAAATCTATCTTCATCTGGCCTACTCGAAGTTTGCGCAAAAATGCGCGAAAGACCATATCCGCTCCTTTGCTGAATATGATCAAAAATACGCCATTCACTACGACACGGCAAAATGGTTCGATGAATTAATGGACTGTGCCGACCCTGAAAAGAAAACGATGCTGCTCAAACATCGCGCGATGCTGGAACAATAGTGCCGGCGTGCCGCGTCGATCTGTCAGAGCCGCAGACCGGAAGCGCAGCAAGGCCAAAATCCAGGTTGCCGCCGCACAAAAAAGACCTGTCCCTGTCAGGGCACGTTTGCCGTGTCCGACAGGGACAGGTCTTTTCATTTACCGTGCAAGAATGCCGATGTCCACATTCAGCTTTCTCTCCCCGGACTGGAGCAGGAAAATCTCGCTCATCCCGGTCTCGGGCAGAATGTCGCTGTCAATTTCCTGAAGCGGCTCTCCGTAGTGAGCGGTAAACATCTGTTCACCATTCACACGAATGCGGTAACGTCCCGGACGGAGTCCCTCAAAGTGATAGTAGCCATACAGGTCGCTGCTGACCGAGGCAATTTCCGTCTCTGTTCCGTCCTCGCTGACCAGAAGGAGGGTAATTCCAACCTGTGAGCGCTGCGGCTCCATATAGTCCTGCAGGCCGTTCGCATTCAGGTCCACCCATACCGTATCCCCGATCACGCCCGGCAAAATGCCGCCGATGTTCATGGTCACCGTTTCCCCGCTGGAAAGCGCAAACGGCTGACTCTCACTCCGGTTGTTTTCGGTCGGCTCCATACAGGAATCCATCTCCCTGCCGGTGTAATCCGTGAACAGCATCCCCTCCGGCAATTCAGCTGCCAGAATATAGGTGCCCTTGCGCAGATTCATCAGGGTAAACCTGCCCTTTTCATCCGAATCCGCCTCAGCCACAACCGCTTTGGTTCCGGCCTCCATCAGCGTCAGATGAATGCCGGACAGAGCATTTTCCCCCGTATCCAGATGGCCATCCACGTTCACATCCAGCCAGGTACTGCCATCAATCTGCGCACAGCGCACCAGCTGAATCGGGTTCACCCGAACCGCCTGGCCCATGGGCAGATTCACCGTCTCCGTCTCCCCTTCCCGGGCATCCGCACCCGTCAGGGAAAGCGGCACATTCAGGGCAAACAGGTGCTTCTCATCAATGCTGAAGCGCAGCCGGTAACTGCCGGGGCGAATGGTGTCAAAATGGTACACGCCATTGAGATCCGTCTGGGCTGTTTTCAGCGCCATGCCGCCCTCCATGAGGGACACCATCACGCCGGAACATCCCTGTCCCAGGTCCTCATCGGAAACGACACCATCGATGGTAACCGGCACAATCGCTCCGACGTCCATGCCGGAAAGGTTCCCGCCCATGTCAAAATGGAAGGGCTCCGTCATGCCGGAACTCGTGTCCAGCATGGCAAGGACACTGGAACCGTTCGTCGTAAAGATCATGTTGGCAGGCAGTTCAAACTCTATCCTGTAATCACCGGTTCTCAGACGTTCGAGCTGGTAAGTGCCGTCCTCGCCCGTTACGGCCTGGCGGACGATTTCGCCCGTGGCTGCATTCTGGAGAATCACATTTACCCCCGCCAGCATCGCATCGCCTTTCCCCGGATTTCCGTCATAGACAGCATCGGTCCAGGCTCTGCCTGAAATCGTTCCGATACCGACCGCGCCGATGTCCACTTCCTGCAGGTTCAGCCCGGCAGTCATGGTCATGGCCCCGGATTCGCCGGTATTCTCATCTGTCTGCGGGATATTGCTGACCCGCTTCTGACCATCCCGGTTCTGCGCAAACGCCATCTCCTCCGGCAGTGTGGCCTCAAGGATAAAGTTGCCCGGCATCACCGTGTCAAAGCGATAATAGCCATTCGCATCGGTCACGGTCTCCCGGACCACGCCGCTGTCCGAGCCGCTGATCATCCGCAGTTTTACCAGAACCTCCGCCATGGGCGTGCTGTCCGGCTGACGGCGTCCGTCATTATCCGCATCGTACCAGGCATAGCCGGACACGGAGCCGGGTTTCAGGGCGCCGATCATCACATCATCCCGGACCTCCCCCATTTCAAGGGGATCAAGGGTCAGCACACAGGTTTCCGCGTTCATTCTGGGCGCCGCGGAGTCCTTTCCGTCGACGGTGAAGACATACCCGGATTCAAGGGTGACCTCCAGGGTATAACGTCCCGGCCTCAGCTTTTCAAATCGGAACCGGCCCTCACGGTCGGTTTTCACGGAACCGCAGGTTTGCCCGTCCTCACCGATCAGGTTCACCGTCACATAGCGCAGTCCGTTCCCGTCCGGATATTGGCCATTGTACGCCTTATCCTCCCAGACGAGTCCGGCAATCACGCCCTGACTCAGGAACCCGTAACTGAGGTTTTCAACCGTCGTATTCCCGTAAATCACAAACTCGGAGGTATACACCCAGCTGCCGGACTGATTCTCGATCGGCAGCGCATTCCCTGCCGGACTGCCCGAATAGACATATTCCTCACCGGGATCAATCCGCAGCTTGTAATGGCCCGGAACCACCCGTTCGAGGACAAAGTTCCCCTCCGCATCCGTTTCAGCCGTGCTGATGAGGGTGCGGCCCGAGGCGTTGGTCAGACTGACTTTCGCCCCGCTCAGCGGCTGTTCCTCCGCATCGCGGACCGTGTTCGCGTTCCGGTCGATATAGAGGCTGCCGGAAATCCGCGACGGACGGATAATTCCCGCATCCGCCGTGGACATGCTGCGGCCCTCCTCAAGAATAATGACACGCGTGCGGCTGACCGATTCATCGCTTCGTTCAGCGGCACCCCGGTTGGCCGTGCGTTCACTTCCGCTGAAGCACTCGCCGTCGCGGGCCTGGAACTGCACAAAGTACCGTCCCTGGGGCAGTCCGGCAAAGGCATACGCCCCATCCGGCCCCGTCGTCGTCTGCTGTACAGCAGCCCCATCAGAATTGAGCAGGGTCACCACGACTCCCCCGGCACCGGCCTCCCCTTCAGACAACGTCGCATCGGCATTGTCATCGTAATAGGCACGTCCGCTGATTTCAACCGTCTGGATGGCGCCAATGGCCAGTTCCAGGGCCGAACCCATGGGAATCTCAAAGGTACCGCTCCGTCCCTCCGGCTCTGTGCTCTGCGGAACAAAGCTCCCGATCTGGTTCTCCGCCGGCTGCGGCATGACAGTGGTCCGCCAGATTCCCGGCATCTGGTACGAAACGGCATACCGGCCCGGGCTAACCCGCTCAAACACGGCCGCGCCGTTTTCATCCGTATAGGCCGACACCGTCTCCCCGTCCGAATCTCCTTCGATCCGGACAAGGGAAATCCTGACATTGGCCAGTCCCGGCTCATCCGCACTGCGGATGCCGTTCATCTTTGTGTCACTGAATACCGTTACGGTGAACTGCGACGGAAGAGTGACCCCCGCATTGCGCACATTCACCGAGCCACAGTCCACCTGGAATGCCTGCGTGCTGCCATTCGCGGAAACAGAGCCAAACACATCAGATCCTGTTCCGAACTGGGTGAAGACCCAGGGATCATCCAGCTGGAAGCTGACGAGGTAGTTCCCCTCCGCCAGTCCGTCAAAGCGATACTGGCCCTGCGCATCCGTCACCGCATTGGCCACCGGTTCCGTGTGACCATCTGTCTGGATCTCGGAAAGCTCCACATGGATGCCGCTTACCGCCTGTGCATTTTCCGGCACCTGTCCATCCCCGTCCTCATCCACATGAACGGCTCCCTGAACAGTGGCGCCGCGCATGAACACAATGTCGGGAATATCCAGCATCTCACCCTCGGAGACCGAAATCTGTTTCACGACTTTCCCGTCCTCCGCCTCCCGGCTGAGGGTATTGGCCGGCAGCTGGATGCACAGGTCATAGTCGCCCGGAAGCAGCCGCTCGTTCTGGAACGAACCGCTGTCCGTGGTCCATATGGTGATCGGCTCCTCCAGCCCCTCATGGAACAGGTCAATGGCCCATCCCTCAACGGGTTCAGTCTGGTCGCGGGAAATCTGTTCGCTCACCTGACCCTGGATGCCGGCCGGATAGACCGCGCCTGCCAGAATCCATTCATCCGTATGTTCATTGTCGATGGTGATGGGTTCACTGATTCCGGAAAGACTGATGTTTGAACAGAGATAGGCGGAATACCGCTGGCCATGGGTATACAGCCGGCCCTCATCAAAGTTCAGGGTATACTGACCGGCAGAGAGTGCAGAGAATACATACCGTCCCTGCTCATCGGTCAGCGTCTGTTTGATTTCATTTCCGTTCAGATCACACAGAGTGACCGCCACGGAGGGCATTCCCTGCTCATCCGGCAGGGCGATGCCATCTGCATTCCGGTCATAGAAGACCATGCCGCTGATCTGTCCGTCACGGCCCATGACCACAGGGGGATGAATGCCGGAGGGAACGGCGGCAAACTCTGTCGCCATATGGGAGCGGATGGCCAGCTGCTGCATCGGCTGCTCCGCTTCAGTCCGGTAGCTCAGAGTCCCGGTGAAAGCGGCCTCCGCGCTCACCTGTACCGGCTGTTCCTGATAGTTTTCAATCTGGAAAACCACATCCCCGGGGACAAATCCCGCAGGACACTGTTCCAGTCCGGTTTCCGGATCCAGATAGGTCAGCCGAACCGCGTACACGGCCTCCTCATCCGGGAAAACCACGTTCTTGGGCAGTTCCGCGGCCCGCACAATCTGGCTGCGGCTCATGAGCCAGCCGCATCCTGCCGCCGCATATTCTACCCGGATATCCGCACCCGGGGTTCCGTTCTCCGCGCCGGTCAGGGACACCGTGCGGATTCCCGCACTGCCGCTGTTGTCCGCAAGGCGGAGAGTGAGCTGCGGCATTGTCAGTCCGATCGCCACCGGAACAGCCGCGGGATCGACCGTCAGCAGCGTGAAGCCCTGCCCCGCAGAACCTTCCATGGAGTGGAACAGCCGCTGCTCCCAGTTTTCGCCGGGAATCCGCATGGTCGTAAACGCCAGTTCGGTTACCTGTCCGCCCATGGAAAGGTAAGGCAATACCTGAAAGTCCTGCTGTACATCGGTCAGGAGATACCCATCTGCTGCCCGGGTCTGCGTCAGCACATAATCGCCAACCGGAATGGCCATCTCATTGCGATACTGACCATCCAGCTCAAAGGTGTCAAGCACATTGCCATCCGCATCGGCCAGGGTAAACCAGGCACCGGACACGGCCTCGCCGGTCTCCGCATCGGTCAGGGTTACATGGTAGAATCCCCGGTCACTGGATACGCTGCCCGTCACCTCGGCGGCATCGCCGGGACGGACCGTAATTTCATGCTGCTCCGTATCCTTCCCGAATCCTTCGCTGGCATCCAGCTCCATCAGGTAGAAGACCGATCCCTCCTCCTCCGCCGGCAGCTGCGCAACGGACGGAAGCTCCGAATCCGCCGAAACATTGGAATAGACCTCTATCTGATGTTCCGCATCCGGATAAGGCACCAGTTCCGATCCCGCTTTCACGAATACACCGTACCGGCCCTTCAGCGGAACCAGATAGTTTTTCATCTGATCATCAAAGGTGAGACCATACTTTGCCACGCGCACCGTGGCATATTCCACCAGAGGAATGGTGACGCCGGCGATCTGCCCGCCCCGGATCTCTACCTCACGTTCACGGATCAGGGGATATCCGGCAGGTGCCTGGGTTTCGGCCAGGGTATAATTGCCCTCGGGCAGTCCCTCTGCCCGGAACGTCCCCTCTTCCAGCCGGAGCAGAACCGGATCGCCCTCTCCCCGCAGTTCAAACTGCATCTGCGTCAGGAGCATGGGATCCACTTTTCCCTGACTCTGGGCCATCACTTCAATTCCGCCCTCGGCGGCAAAGCAAACCAGCTCCGCCCCGGTCTCGGTATCGTTCTGCATGGTGACATGGACGCTGTCCCCTGCCTTTTCACCCGCCGGAAGTGCCCCGGTCAGGGCCGCCTCATACTCGCCCACGGCGAGCGGGAGACGGACAATGCCATCCTCATCCGACCGCAGGTCGGTCCCGGCCGGAACCTGTCCGGTCACGGCGGTGATGGTCACGGCCGCGCCTGCCATGGGCGAAAGGACAATCTGTCCCTTTTCAACAGACTGCCTCATGACCCTCAGGGTCAGTACGCCCTGCCGCGGCTGTACCAGTTCAGCCAGAGCCAGTGCCCCGTCTTCCACCTGTACCTGCCCCTGTACCGCTTCAAAGCCCTCCGGCACCTGCACGCTCTCAATATCGGCCGGTCCTCCGGCAAGGACGGCGGAGATGGCCAGTCCGTTTTCATCTGTCGTGACGACGCTTTCCGTGCCTTCCGCATCCGTGATCCGGTACATGCCCGATGCCACCGGATTGCCTTTGGCATCCGTTGCCGAGAGCAGAACCCGGCCGCCGGCTGCCGGGAACAGAATCGTTCCATCCTGGGAAGGCAGCTCAAATGCTTCCGACTGACGGCGAATGCCTGCCGCTTTTGCCGTCTCCGCATCGATCTCAAGAATATAGGTTCCCGAAAAGGTTTCCGCGGTCAGTTCACCGTTTTCAATTTCAACTTTTTCCTCCTCGGTTCCATCCTCGCTTAGAAGCGTCCCCTCGCCGTCCAGTCGCAGGTCATCCACTTCGGTCTCGCCAAGCTCGGTCAGGAACCGGAAGGCCAGGGAATACAGCTGTTTCCGGGGAACGGCAATTTTCGCTTCCAGCAGACTGAGTTTTCCGGGCAGGACCTCGAGGCATATCGCTTCCTCGTCCTGTTCGGTCATCTGTTCAGAGGTGAGCGTGCTGATGCGCGTCTGCTCACCCGTAACCAGCTGTACCCAGTAATTCCCGGCAGCAAGAGAGGGCGAAACGAGATGCCCGTCTTTGGGCAGATCCAGTGTCGCGGCAACGGTTCCATCTGTTTCACTGAGAATCGTGACCGTTCCCCTGGCCTCCTGTCCGCCGAAATCCGCCTCCAGAACAATCCGTCCTTCATTGACAAACGCCTCGACGGGAACACCCGTAAAGCCGCCGCTGCCAATCTCCAGGGACGCTTCGGTAAACGGCAGCTGAATCGCCGCATCCGGGCTGCTGAAGGTGACCGGATAGGTTCCCTCAAGCAGGGACGCCTCCGCATACCCGGTCTCATCCGTCACCAGGGTCACCTGAGGATCCGCTTCAATGGTCATGGTGACACCCGCAAGCGGCTGTGAAAAGGGTTCGCCCGAATCTCCCAGTGCGGTCAGTGTGGCGTTCAGCTGGACCGTCCCGGTCGCCGGGTGTTCAAACCGGATGAGGGTACATTCCCCCGGCTTCGCGGCAACAGCCACTGTCTCGGCTTTGACCCCGTTGATGGTCACGGACCTGGCCGGAAACGCATCGCTGGTCAGTTCTGACTCGGCCACGGTCCCGTTGAAACCGGTATCCGAATAGAACCGGACCCAGCCGGTTTCATCCGTCCTCTCCCGGATCTGTGATCCGTCTTCGCCGGTCAGCGTGATCTCAATCCCGGGGATGGGCGTATTCAGTGAATCACAGGCGCTGACAGCCAGAAGGGAGGGCATGACATTCTGCACCCGGATTTCCGTTCCCACGACCGGAATCAGTTCATCTGCGTCAAACAGATACCCGCTCTGCGTGCTCTCCTGTTTCAGATAATAATCCATGCCCGACGGGAGCGTAAAGGAGGCTCCCTCTGCCCCGGTCCGGATTTTCATCTGCTCCATCGGATACAGCGGGTTCGCCCACGGACGGACCTCGCCCTCAGCATTGATGACATAGACACCGAACTCTGCGCCGGAGAGATTTGCCTCTGTGCGAGGTTCCCCCGTCTCGGCAGAATAGCCCACGCCTTCAACCGTCATGTGGACCACATCCGTCACCTGCCGGGTTCCGCCGGCAGGGACATAGATATAATCACCAATCTGACGCTCCTCTGCCATTCCGAAACCGCATGTCAGTACCAGCATCAGAAAAAGGAACAACACGACCTTTCTCACACTATCTCTCCTTTTAATCCGAAGTCAGATCTTTTGGCTCCGTATAGTCCTCATTGGTTTGGCTCTTACACCGTTCCTTCAAACAGGTTCTTCTCACCAATTGGTTTCCTGTAACGATCAAGTGAAAGTTGTCCCTATTTTATACCTCATTTTCCCTGAAAATACAAGCAGGATTTCCTGAGCCCGGTCAGTCAGGGATTTCGCATGATAATTGTTTGGAGTGACAACCCCTCTATATGATGCCTATTAACTAGAATGCCTACATTATTCTAATGATCAGCGGAGTAAAACAGAATGTATGGGGTACTGTCCCGATATGTATGGGACAGTACCCCATACATTTTTATCCCAGAAAATAAGAGGTATCATTTTCGAAGAAAATGAATTATAAATAGCCAAAATATATTGCATTAAAAATTGACCATTCTACTTACAATGTATAGCCAACTGTGATATAATTGGCTATACACTGTAACGAAATGGAGTGTCTAGATGTTCCAATACAAGCAAACCAACAAAAAAACGGGGATAACATATCTTTTTGAGCAAGAATCATATTGGGATCCAAATCTTAAACAATCGTAAGTTCCTAAACAAATGACGTGCAAGATTATCGACGACATATTGAAAAAGATTAAGAGCATTCCAAAACCGAATGCTCTTTTTGTATATTAAGTTGGCGACAGAAAGAAATTGCGGTAAAATTCGGTAAAGGGAGGAA
>JAGAHV010000262.1:0-14641 GCA_017626895.1 Clostridia bacterium
ACGCGGCTGTATGAAACCGGAATAAAGGTTTCTGATGAAGAACTTGCAGGTGTCAACCTGTATTCAGATCCTTTTCACCCAGAATGGAATTACACTATAGAGCCGACGGAAATGTAAAGTTTATTTATGCACAGTTCCTAAGGGAAACATCTTGTGAGACCAGGCAGGCATGAACATGCCTGCTTATATTCGTTACGACGTTAACATGAATGAGCAGATGGAGGCGTCAACTGCTGCGATTTACATGAGGATAAAAAAGATGGGGCTAGCCCGAAGGCAGCCCCATCTTCATTTTTTTTGCAAAGGGAGAAAATTGCCTGAAAGGCAGGCGGTTTTGCAAGAATGGTCAGTTCTGCCTGATTCTTTCGGACCTGTCCGGATGTTTTCACGTCCGTGATTCATTCCGCTTCCGGTTTATTTCACTTCCGGGACGAAATGCACGACACGGTCAAAGTCATTGCGGACAGAGGGGGAGGAAAGGGCATCGGATGAATCATCCGCGTGCCCGATGAACAGCGCGGCCGTGCCAGTTTATCTGCAGGGATGTCCAGCTGTTCGGCCCATGTGCCGGTTGAATCGTTCCGGATCGTGCGGGCAGGAGCGGTTTCAATCTTCGTCGCATAACCCAGAATTCTGGCCGTGATCTGCATGGTTTGTGTCACCAGTCCCGCATCCAGAATTTTCATTTCATTGCTGCTTGTCACTGAGACCAGAATCATCACGGGAGCGGCGGCACTGCCTGGCGTGTCGGCCAGCCGGGCAATGAGGTTCCTGTCCGTGATGACGGCGATGTCCCACGGCTGTTCATTAATTGCACTGGCGGTATTGACCCCGGCTTCAAGGATGCTGTGCAGATCCTGTTCATCAACCGGTTCGGAGGTAAAGCTCCAGTTTGTCTTTGCCTCTGTCAGAACAGACAGAATGTCTGACCGGCCGGATTCTGCGGTTCCGGGGAGCACATGACAAAGACAGATCAGCACCAGGACAGCGAAAACGGTTTTTTTCATTTGGCTCACCGCCTATTTTGCACAGATGGAATGGACCCAGTCGATAAAGGTGCCGGTGGTGGTTCCCTCATTGCTGCCATGGCCCATGTTAAAGACCAGATGATAGTCGACGTTCAGTCCCAGAGACCGGGCAGCAAGCCCGATATTATAGCCGATGCCGAAGGAGGTGTGCTGATCTGCCGTGCCGCTGCGGATGCGCCAGTATTGTGCCGGGGCAACGGCAGAATGTCCGTCCGCGTTCAGCAGGATTTCCGTGGCGTTCAGCAGATTTGCCTGTTCTGCCACCGCATCGGCCATTTCACCGGTCAGCGCATCGGAAATGTATGCATCTGTCTGCTCCTGATTAAATCCGTCCAGGGAGGAGAGTTCCTCATAATGTTCGGAGAGAATTCGGGCAACACTGCGGGCATAATGAACGGTATCGATCTCTGAGGGACCGAAAGCATCATTCTCCGCGGACTTGTCCATGGGATCGAATCCCGGGATTGCCTTGTTGCGCTGATTCACCAGCCCGGTGCCCACCATGAACCCTGGCAGATCGGTGACCTGCCAGGTGCCGTCCTCACTGCGGGAAAGCCAGGCGGAGGCATCTGAATAGGCCGTGGCGGGATCAATTTCTCCGGCGGCAGCCATAGCATTCAGGGCGTCAGAAAGGTTATTCAGGATCGCCTCGTAATAGGTGCCGGAACGCAGTCCGGTCAGGGTCAGAGGATTGCCATTGGCATCTGCCAGGTGAAGATTGTTCAGGTAATCCACGTAAGCCTCTGCCTCAAGCTCCTGCAGCCGGCGTTCAAAGGCGGTCATGCTGCCGCGATACGTACCGCCAAGATCCGCCAGATCTGTCCACCACCAGGCGTATGCCAGGTCAGCGTTCTCGATATCTGCGATTGCGCAGTAGAGCTGAGCGGCGTAGATATTGTCCGGATAAGTGCTGGTATATGTCTGGTCATCGTTCCGGGTAATCCCCAGCGCGCCGGCTTCATACAGATAGGGATAATACTCGGGCATATTTCCGGAGGCACCGAGGATGCTGCTCATCTGGCCGCCGCCCGAGGTGCCGATGGAAATGATCCGGTCCTTGTCACCGGGGATCACATCCGAATTGGCCCTGAGGGCAATGACACCGGATTTGAGATCCACTACCTGTGTCGGTGCTTTTCCGGTATGAAGGCCCTTTTCATCTATGGCATCCCGGCTGCGGGCACCGGCAGTGACGTAAACGAAACCCTCTGCGATGTACGAGGAATCGACAGAACGCGGGGAGGAAGAGCGCCATCCGCCGCATTCATTCAGGTATACGATGGGCGCCGTATCTGCGGTGTACCTGCCTGCCTGAGCGCTGTGATTGATCCCGGTCACCGTTCCGTTTTCATCTGTCGTCAGATAAGCGGCCGGCACATAAATCAGCATGGTCTGATAGTTCAGGTTGGTGATATTGGCGTTCATGTACACGCCCTGGTAGACGGTGCCGCCGCTGCCCATAGGGCCGCCATGACCGCGCATCCCCCCAAAACCCTGCGGCGGATTCCCTCCGAAATCTCCCTGACTGCCCTGCGGCATTTGTCCGTTTCTCCCGGCTCCGCCCATCATGCCGCGACGCTCCTCGTTGTTCGCGCCGACATTGATGGCTGTTTCCTGACCGGCGATGGGTTCTCCGTTTTCATCTGCAGCGGCCAGGGTGTAATAGCTGCCATCTTCGCTCAGAAACCAGCGATAGACACCTGACTGAATACCTGCTGCATAATCCAGGTAAACGGAGGGATCTATAGTGGCGTTTTTCACACGGGCAGCGTTAGCTGCAACAGAGGTTTCTGCAAAGCCTGTGGCCATGGAGGCCGTGCAGATCAGCAGAACCATGACAGAGAGGAACATCACAATCATTCGTTTCATTGTCCATTACTCCTTTTTGTTAGTCGTATCTGGACTTACGCATTTTCTGCAGCACGATACTCCGCCGGAATTGTATCATAAAAGCGTGAATTGAGTGAGAATAATTCGCTGTAAACGAAGAATCGGACTGAGCTTTTGTCATGACGTTGCAGGCCGTCTTCCCGGGCCTCATCTGACCGGAGGTGAGTCATCTCTGCTTTGCAGGTCTCAATGTTGGTCGTTTGCCGGAGCTGCTTTTGTCTGAGACCTGGATTTGACAAACTGTCGCTGCGCGACAGGGCCTCTCTTCATCTGCTCATTTCTCTCCGGATACGGGCTGCGTCTGCCGTCTGAACCGATCCAGTACGGAGAGCATATCCTCAGGCAGTCTCTTCCGGCCGTCTTCTGCTATTTCCTTCGGAATGCCGTAACAGGCTTCTGCCATGCCGCCGGCGATGCAGGTCAGCGTGTCACAGTCACCGCCCAGGGAGACGGCTGTCCGGATCACATCCTCAAAACCGGTTCCTTCCATGAAGGCCGTAATGGCCTCCGGTACGGTTTCCTGGCAGCTTTCCACGTGACGGTAGCTGGGCCGGATCTCATCGCAGGTTCTGGAAAGATTGTACCCGAATTCCCGTGAAAGATAATCCCGGATGCGCATTTTGTCCCATCCTGTACGGGCCAGAAAAATGGCGCTGGCGGTTGCCTCCGCTCCCTTGATGCCCTCCGGATGGTTGTGGGTCACCTCGGCCGTCAGACGCGCCATACGGCGTGTTTCCCGGATGCTGTCAAACAGCCAGCCCGCGGAGGAGACCCGCATGGCGCTTCCGGTCCCGAAGCTGCCATAGGGCTTTGGGTTCTTTGTGTGCAGCCACTGGGCAAACATCCCGCCATAACCGGCATACGGATAGTGTCTGCCCCATGTCTGCATGGAAGACACCAGCGCGGCCTTGATTTCATCATCCGTTTTCCCGAGGGTGTCCATCAGCGCATCTGCGACGGCGATGGTCATCACGGAATCATCCGTGAACTGGGAATGCCTGCTGAAAAGCGGGAATTCCTTTACCTTTGGACTCCTGTCAAACTCATACGGCGCGCCGATCATATCACCAAGAATTGCTCCTAACATCTTTCTGTCCTCCTTTGCAGGCCTCAATGTCGGCCTTTTGCCTTTGTGGCTTTGCTATGGCCCGGATTTGACAAACTGTCGCTGCGCGACAGGGCCACTCCTCATTCTTATCTTGTCTGAAAGTTTCCTACGGTCCGGGCCTGACAGGTGTTTGCAGTGCCCGGACAGCCTGTTTATTTTTTCCTTCCGCGCCGGTTATAGTCCTCATCAATGCGGCGCTTCCAGCTGCCGTCAATCGGCGCGGCACAGGCGCGAATCTCACATACGGCATCCGCCAGCACTTCATAGTTCAGTGCGGTTCCTTCGTGATCGCTGTGGTAATTTGCCGCCCGGTCCGACGCAATGCCAAAGCGCCCGGCCGTTTCGATGGCATCAATGTTTGCGCCCAGGAACAGAAATTCCCATCCATACTTTTCCTTCTGCCGCTCCACCATCTGTTTGACTTTATCGTAGGAATAACGCCGGCTTGCATTTTCCATTCCGTCTGTGGTGATGACAAAGATCGTCTTTTCAGGCCGGTCTTCCTCTCTGGCATACTTATGGACATTCCCGATGTGATGAATGGCGCCGCCAATGGCGTCAAGCAGTGCCGTACACCCGCGGACATAATATTCATTTTCTGTCATCATCGGCAGCTTCTGCAGCGGAACCCGGTCAAACAGCACTTCACTTACGTCATCAAACAGCACCGTGGAAACCAGCACTTCACCTTCCGTTTTCTGCTGCTTTCTGAGCATGCTGTTGTATCCCCCGATGGTGTCACTCTCAAGCCCCTGCATGGATCCGCTGCGATCCAGGATCATAACCAGTTCAGTCAGATTCTTCTTCATTTCTGTATCCTCCTCAAATGTGTTTTTTGCCGGAGCAGCCCCGTTCATGGGGCGGCTCTTTTTTGTATGGCCGGAGTATAACAGATCTCAAAATGGAAATGGTCGCTTGTCAAGCGACAAATTTCCCCTGGAACCAGATGGTTATGGCGCGCAAAAACATATGTAAAGAGGGCGGATTCCCATCGCCGAAGGTCGAAAACGGTTTTATCCCGGCTTGTTATCCCCCTTGACTGATGTGGTATAATCTATTTGGGGGAGTAGGTCCTATTTTGCAGCGAATGCCTGAGATGAGGACACAATGGCAGACGTAAAGTCCGGCTGGCCTGAATAATGGACTTGATGTTTACGTAATGAAAGACATTTGCCAATCACATGAACGGCAATGAGGCGTCCTGCCTGCTCCCTGTCACACAATGAACGATTGCAAATCAGAGTCTCGGCAAAGACCGGCATGGAGATGTGAAAGACGATAGGGCCTGCCGCATAGCGGCAGTTTGGCCAATAGGAGCACCGGAAATGCCGCAAGGCCAAAAGACTGAGCTGCGGCTCTAAAAAGGGAGGATTGAAGATGGAAGAAAATGATGCTGTATTTCAGGAACACCTTGCTTTTCAGAAAAACACACTGCCTGATTATCCCTTTGATCCACACAAATACATCACACTGGAGTCGGACAGCCATGCATTTCATCCGGATTGGATCAATCAGAAAGTCGAGATCATGCGCACGGAAATCACCACAAATCTTGTGCTGATTCATCGTGCACTGGTCAAGGACAGCAAAGTGGAATCCGGACTTGATATTTATGATTTTTCCAGTTACGGTCAGATGAGCCCGGAAGAGAAGAAAAAGATGGCTCCTTTCCTGGAAATTCAGGAATACCTGATGGGATTGGACAGTGCGGCATATGAATTTGGCTATACGCCATACGAGATGTATGAAAAGTACCAATGGATTGAAAAGAGCTTAAAAGAGGCGATGAAAGCGCTGCCCTGACAGCCTCTTCATGGGGAGGGCAGAAGCTGCTGCAAATGAACCAAAGGCAGTCATTGCCGCTCGACCACGAACTCATTGACAAAATTGACCGGATCTCCTTTCAGCCAGGGACGGATATCCGCCTGATGCAGGATGGACGGACAGTCTGTCTGCTCACCGGTATAGGACTCGGCGGGCGTTGTCAGAACGGCAAAGACGGGCAGATTATTTTCAATCCGGTAGGTCCCGGCAATCCAGGTTTCCCTGCTTCCTTTGGTCTGGATGATATGACCGTTCCGGATCAGCCATGAACTGGGGATGACACAACGGTGCTCATCGGCCTTTTTGCAGGTTGGGAGCAGTGTGCCGGTGGATGTGCGGAATCCCCATCTCATGGGGTAGACCGTGGGGTGATGCTCTTTATCCGGTGCGATGACCGGCGCGGCCATGCCTGGCTGAATCTCGCCGGCTGTGCATATGGCGTATGCGGCCTGAATGAACCGCCTGCAAAGCGGCGAGGCATGTACCTTCTGAATGGTTTTGATCAGAATGGGAGAGGGATCGTGCAGAAGGTTGTCCTCCTGATAAAAAGAGGCGGAAGAAAGGTCGAGATAGTAGCTGAACATAGGGAGTCCTCCGTTGTGGGTTTCAAAGTTGGACGGTTGTCGCAACTGCTTTTTTTCGGAACACCACCTGCATGAGCAGGTGGTGTCTTTTTCTTTCAGACCTCCGGCAAAAGGAAAACAGAATGCGTTTCTGCGGGGTACAGGGAGGATGAGACACGCAGAAAAGCAGAGAGGGAAAACGCCCCGAAAGCGGGACCTGACAGGATAGAAACGTTTCCCCTGTGTGGTCCGGCCCTGTACAGGACCGAAGGGAGAACGCCGGAACAGGCGGGCCTTTCTTCGCTTGCAGGACAGGCCGCAGGGAGAGTCGGTCAGTTCAGAACCTTGCCGCAGATGCGCAGCTCGCGGTCCGGTGTGATGAGAATCGGCGCATATTTCTCGTTATAGGAGACCAGTGAAATCTGAGGCCGTACGTTTCCGTAACTGTCCGCGTACTCCTCGGCGAAAGGTGCCTCAGGCATGCGGGACTCAAAGACCTTGACATATCCTTTTCCGTCCAGGATGAAAAGTCCCACTTCACCGGGATTCAGGTACTGGGTCTGACGGATCCAGATGAGCTGTCCGTCGTGATAAACCGGTTCCATGCTGTCGCCGTCGATGTGAACGCCGAAATCCGTGCCGGCCGGCACCCGGTCTGCAGGAACCATGACTTTTTCAAAATCATCACCGTTGTCCAGATTGAAGCCGATGCCGGCGGATGCCTTATAGTTGGAAACCAGCATTTCACACCGCTTAATGGTCCCACGGGGTTCATAACGGCCGGTGGATATCAGGTAGCTCCGGAATTCATTGACCAGCTGTTTGCCCTCGGCGGTTAAATCGCTGTCATCTATCTCATCATTAGCGGGAATCCTGCCGGTGAAGACCGACGGATCCAGCTTCAGCAGGCAGCACAGCGCAATGAATTGGTAGGCATTCGGGATGCTTTCCCCGATTTCCCATTTGCTGACCTGCTTGGCTGAAATATCCACGCCGTATCTTTGCAGCTGCTCGGAAACATCCGACTGCTTGAGACCCTGCTGTTTTCGGACGGTGAGGAGTTTATCGCCGATCTGGTTTGAATTTCTGGCATGGTCAGCCCGAAAGCTGTTGCTGAAGTAAATAATATCGTTCATGGTTCACCTCTGGGCCGGACGCGAAGCGTCCGTTTGTCGAGTTTGAGCAAGAATAAGTGACGCGGCCGAAAGACCGGCTGGGGGCATAGAATGGGCCGGATGCGAAGCATCCGTTTGTCGAGTTTGAGTAAGAAAAAGTGACGTGGCCGAAAGACCGGCTGTGGGCACAGACAGGGCCGGACGCGAAGCGTCCGTCGGTTTGTTGAAACCTAGATACAGTATATCCGCAAACCGGAGAAAACGCAAGGACAAAATCTCATAAAAAGAGAATTTTGTTAGTATTGACAGAACTATTATGAGAATGTATAATCCTTCCCATATTCGGTCGTCCTTTTTTCGCACTTTGCTGCATGCCTGTTCCTGGATGCAGTGATTTTCAGATGGAAAGGAGATAAAGGAAAACGGAATGATTGAGTGGGATAATCAGAGGGAAGAAGAGGAAATGGAGTTCCTGATCCGGGATGAGAAACACTCCGGTGAGGCCAGGACGGCGGAACTCAAAAGCATGGCGGACGAGATCCTGACGACCTATTATGATGTGGTGCTTGCAGGACTCAATGAGTCGCTCAGAAACGGAGAGATCAGTGCATTTCTGAATATGCCGGTGCTTTCTGAATCCCTGAAGCTCTTTCACGTCAGCGATGTGCAGCTGTACGATGTAAACCGGACTGACATGATGGCGGACATTCAGCTGTGGGTGACCGTGCGGACGGATGTTGAGGAGGAAACGGATGTGGAGCTGGGCGCAACCCTCAGTTTCACCTTTGCCGAGGAGATCTCCGTTCAGTATGACAGTACCTGGGCCAGAACGAGTCCGCCGGACCGGGGCAGATTCCGCAGACTGGATGCCAGAATCATTCCTTACTGTGCCAATGCGGTGGTGGAAAAAACGGCAGATGACCTCTGGCGCAGCTGGCATGTATCAGGCCTGACAGACCAGACCGAGCGGGATCCGCTGATCCTGGCAAATGAGATGGGAATTGCGGTTGACCAGGTGAACAGGGTGCCGGGCAGCAGGTCTGTTCTGTACCTGAAAGGCGCGGATGTCATGGTCATGAGGCCGGGAAAGACCGGAAATCTGGAACAGCTGCATCTCACACAGGATATCCTTTTCCTGGGCGTCACAGATTCCGGCGAGCTAATGTCTGGAAAGCGGGAACTGTTTGTTCACTGTGTTCATTACGCCCTGTACTATAAATTCTACCGTTTTCAGGGAATGGACTGCGATGACCTGAAGACCCTCGGTGCAGTGTGGATGCCTGAGGAAAAGGCCAGGGAAAACGCCCGGGCATTGGGCTGGGTCCGGGCAAGGCCCCAGCGGATTGCCCTTTCCCTGATGCTCCCCAGGGACTATATGGAGACGGCCATTTCAAGGAATGTTCAGGCGGCGGCCGGGAAGCCCCGGGCGCTGGGGTATCATGCCGGTCCTGCCCATGTGCTGGCGGAAATCGGGAAGATGCTGCACGGGGAAAATCAGGGGGTTACGTTCCGGAACTTTCGGACCCGGTTTATCCAGATGGGCTATACGGAGGCATACGGAATTTTCAATTCCACGGACTTTCATTATATCGATCCTTTCGGCTTTTCAGATGAGTCCCTGATGAGTACCCAGTACACGCTTGCCATTGGTTCGCGCATGAATATCCTCTGGCTTTTTCACGCGGAGGAGGCGTTCAGGCAGGTAATGGAAAGCGGTGACTTTGTTTTTGCAGACGGTCTCGTAGCGCGAAATCACCGGGACTATGTCATGGATACCCTGTATGGCTGCCGGCTTACACCGGAGGCGAATGAACAGGCGGATTCCTGCTGCCTGCGCTTTGATGTCCGGTGGAATCCGGATCTGGGATGCATGAGATACGGTTTTGGCCGGAAGAATCTGGAATGGATGAAGGAGACGCTGGAAAGGACCGTGGGGGAGCGGTATCAGGAGGAGGTAAAGGCCGCAAGGAAGGAACAGATCGAAAAGATCCGGCGGGCAAAGGGGTTTCACAAGGCCCTTTCGGATCTGGTTCACAGCCGGACCAGTGCCGAAAAACTGGCCGCGGCGACGACCATCCCTCTCGGGCGCATCCTGGACCTGATGCAGCAGGAGCAGGATGGGTACCTCCTGGATGAGGTGCTGGTGCTGTGCATCGGTCTGCATCTGGAACCGCCGCTTTCCCTTGAGCTTGTCCGCAAAGCCGGACTGGAGTTTGCGGAAAGGGACAGAGATTGCCGCCGGGCCATTCTGTGCTGTCTGTTTCGTGACAGCGTTTCGGAGCTTTGCAGATGGCAGGAGGAACTTGAGAAGAAAAGAAACTGTCCGGTTCCGGCATTTTCCTTCAGGATGGGTGTGAAACGGTCATGAAACTGTGTGGAGGAACGCTGCTGACACTGCTGTGTGCGGTGAAACGGACACCGATAAACAAAGTGAATTTTCTCGGGTTGAGGGGATCCTGCAGTGAAGCCATGATGCTTGCCGGTCTGCTGAAAATGATCTGTCCGGAATACAGGGAAGATCTGTCGGCAGCTTTTAAGACCACGGCCTCCCGGTATAAGAACTGCCAATGCAACGCCGGCCGGGATCTGCCGCTGAATAGGAGCAGTTTTACGGCACAGTTTCACCGCCGTGTATCGGAACGGACACGGGAGGTGCTGCAGGAGATGGAACTGTACTGCCGGACGTTCCTGATGGTGGAGAAAAAGGACCGGATGGAATGGCTGGCCAAAAGTATTCTGGACCTGATCGCCTCAGATCCCCTGGCCCGGGAGAAGCTGCGGATGATTTCCCCGGATGGCATCCCGGTCAGGGGAGAGGCCCTGCCGGAAATGGAAACGATCTGCCTTCCGTCTCTTCTGACGGGATGCCTTGACTATATTGTCGAGTGTGTTCCATACAATACAGAGGGACAGGAAACGATTGAAAACTGGCTTTGCGCAGAGAATGAGAAATATACGGGTAAAGTCCGGTGTCCGTTCAGCGTTGAAACGGAAATCCCGAAATCAGATCCTGACTGTCCGGCCGGGAAAGAGCCGGCTGAGACCGGCGGGCAGGGGGAAATCAATTCCGGAGAGGTCCGGCAGGAAAACAGAACAGCGGCAGATGAACCGGGACGGGAGGAGATGCCGGAGCCGGTCGGTCCGCAGGCCCGGGAAAATGCCCGGAACTTTAACGGGATTAACGTCTTCTCCGGTGCGCACGTGGGACAGATTCAGTATGTCCAGATGCCGGCCGCGGGCGGGGGCTCCATGATGGAGCTCCTGTCCCTTGATACCGGCCTGTATCACCTGTTTGTCACAGAGGGCAGCCTGTTTCAGGGAAACACCTTTTCCGTGGCAAAAACCGTTTCTCTGAACCGGCATATCCGGCAGGATATAAAGGACCATTTCCTGGAGCTGAGACCTGCGGAACAGGCGGAACTGATCCGGTTCCCGGCGGTATTTGCCTCTGTCAACCGGGGTGACAGGGAGACAGAGGCGGTGCATATGGCGATGCTGGGACGAATCACGGCCATCCATGTACAGTCCTCCGTGATTTCCTTTGAATGGAAAGCGTTCTGTCCGTTTCCGCAGCAGATTCTTAACCGGAATGAATCCCTCTTCAGCATCTGGCATGCACCGGCTGCCAATGAACTGGAGGAGGAGCACTGGACAATGAAGCCGGTTCCGCTTATCCGCAGCCTGCAGACAGCCGGATTTGATCCGTACCGGTCAATGAGTGCAGGGCAGGCCTGGAACTGAGAAGGTTGGCCTGGAAAGAAGGAATTGAAAATGGGAAGAAAGAAATCCGGGATTGTCAGGATTCGTTTAAATACGCCCACGATACAGGGTTATTCCCTTGAACCAGCGCCGGTCAATTTCTTTTACGGGAAGAACGGTGTGGGGAAGACGAGCATAGGAAGGGCATTGGCAGATCCGAATGCGGAAATCACCTGGAAAGACGGGAAACCATTGCAGGTTTTTCTGTTCAATGAGGACTATACGGAACAGGTGATACGGAGTGTAAGCGGATTGCCGGGGGTATATGCGCTTTCCGGGGAAAATGCGGACATTCAGAGGCAGATTGAGGAAAAAAACGCGCGAAAAGAGCAGATTGACGTGTCTGTTGCCGAAATGAAAAAGGAACTGGAACAGCGGCGCAAAAACGCGGCGGAGACCGACGCGGAAAGGATCCGGGGAATATGGAAGGTGACGGCGGAGATCCGGAGAAAATATCCGGAGGTAGCAGGGGCGGATGACCCGGAAGCGTTTGTCCTGCGGCTCAGTACGTACAAGGCAAATGCGTATTCGCAGGATGGCATGGCGGCGGCATATGAGATGGCGTACGGACCAAAGGTGGATGCCGAACCGTATTTGCACCTGTATGTGACCTCGTTTCCGGCCTGTCCGCTTCTGGCTGTTCCGGTGTTTCGCCACAGCGAAACAGAGGCAGGGCATTACCAGGAAGCGGGTTGCCTGGACTGGGCGATCTCAGGTCATGACCGGTATCTCCGGGATGACCGATGCCCGTTCTGCGGGCAGAAACTGCCGGATGATTTTGAGGCGCGTTTCAGGGAAAGCCTGGAACCGAAGGGGCAGGCGGACATGGAGAAGCTGAAGGCATTTTCTGAGGAATATGCGGAAGCGGCACAAAAGGCGAGGGAAACGGTTCTCAAAAACCTGGGAAATCCGGTTGGGTCGAACAGTTATCGCCTGAAAGGGACGCAGCTTCTCAGCCGGCTTGAAAACAACCGGATTCTGATTCGGCGGAAAATGGACAATCCCCGTCTGGAAATCCATCTGGAGGACACGGAACAGCTCATCCGGGAACTGAATGAAATTGAGGAGGAGGTCAACAAAAAGATCTCCCGGATGATCCGCATGGCCAGGGATGTACCGCAGGCGAGAAAGAGGTGCGAAAAGGTCATCTGGGAAAGCATGGCCTGGTCCTGTCAGGACCTCCTTCGCGTGCTTACAGCGGGGAGAGAGGAAAATGAAGCGGAACTCAGTTCGCTGGAACTGAAAGTAAGAACGGAGGAGGGGCGGGCAAGGCTCCTGGACCGGGAAATCAGGGAGCTGCGCGGGGCGATGACAGATATTTCGGGAACCATGGAGAAAATTAACCGGTCCCTGAACGACAATGATTTTACGGGCTTCCGTTTTGCTAAGAGAGATGACAATACCTATGAGATCGTGCGGGAAAATGGCCCGGCAACCGGTCTGAGTGAGGGGGAGAGGAAGTTTGTCGCGTTTCTGTATTTTTATCATACGGTGCTGGGCAGCAGGAGAGCGGATGCGGCGCCGGAGGAGAAAGTGCTTGTGATCGATGATCCGGCAACGTCGACGGACAGCGAGGTCATGAGCATTTTTGCCGTGATGATCAGGGAGATGGCGCAGCGGTGCCGGGCACGGTTCTGCGAAGGGGTAGAAAGCGGTCCGGCCCCGGATTCGGGGGTTCATCAGCTGTTCTTTTTCACACACAACAAGGTGTTTTTCCAGATGGTGGCCAATGACAGCATTTCGGATAATACCTGCAGTCGGTTTTATGAAGTGCGGAAAAACAGGCAGAATGAGTCATCCGTCATCCCCTGCCTGAGAAAGTCGGAACTGGCTGGCGGGGAGGAGATCAATGCGACGCCGGTTGTGGGGGACTATCAGGAAATGTGGATGGAGCTAAAGAAAACAGAGGACCCGCGGACAATGCTCAGACTCTGCCGGGGAATCCTCAGCAAGTATTTCCTGGACACCTGCCATTACTCGGGAACGGATTTGAGAAAGGTTCTCCTTGAACAGAACCGTGATGCCTTTGTTCAGCAGGGATTGGGCGGACTTGACGCAGGCTTTGGCATTGTTTCGGCGATGGTTGCCCTGATGGGAATGAATCCGGTTGATACCATGGACAGCGTCTATTTTGATATCCGGGCAGTCAATACGGAACAGATCCGATTTGTTTTCCGCCGGATATTTGAGGTCATGAAACAGGAACAGCACTATCATTACATGAGCCGGGTCTGACGGATCCGGTTCATGGTGCGCAGTCCGGGCAAGAGACCACAGGGAGGCCGGCAAAACCGGGCCTGCTGCCGCAGCGAAAGTTCAAAGCCGCGCACCGGGAAAGAAAACCAAACGATTGCCTATAAAGAAGGAATTGTTACTGTTCACGGATTTTCACTCTATCCAAGGACAAAGCGGCAATGAAGCAGTACACCGAGACAGAGTAAACGGAAAAAGGCTGCGGAAAAAATCAGCACCCTGATGACAAGGCAGAAAAGATCGAGCGGTTTATTAAGAGAACCCGGAAATTGCTGGGAACGATAACCGGGTTTGACGACATGCTTTGGAATCTGCCGGGTAAAGCCTGATGGTGGATGATCATATCTGTATTGAAAAAAATTCTGTTGCTCCGGCAGTTGAAAAAGCACCGCAGCTGTGATAGCATTTTAGACGAGAATATAGAGAAATTAAAGCATGCGGCGAGTGAAGAGAAAATTGTATGCCGGGAAAAATTGAAAAGGATCACTGGCATCCGGGCTTCCTCGGAGCAATGGAGATAGAATTTCGCTCATATAGAAAACATCTTGATTTTGACGATGAGCAACCACTGAGTAAAGAGCCACTAAAGATGGATCTGCTCGTCATTAAAAAGGACAGAAGTGTTGCGATTACAAATCAGATCGGAAATATTTTCAGGGGGTACAACATCCTGGAATATAATTCGCCGGATGATGGAATAACCATTGATGACTCCTACAAGACCATGGCCTATGCGTATCTGTATAAGGGACTTGGCAGGACGGTCGATGAGATTCCGGGTGAAGAGCTGACAGTGACAATGGCAAGAGATGTTCATCCCGACTCTCTGTTCGTAAAAATCAAGAGGAGCGGCGGCACGATAGAACAGAAGTATCCTGGTGTTTATTACCTCAGCGGAATCTTCAATACACCATCACAAATCCTTGTGACCAGCGAACTTGATCCGGAACTGCACGCCAGCCTGCGGATTCTGACAAAACGCGCGAAAGAAGAAGATGTAGAGAACTTTCTGCGGATGACACAGGGATTCACAGAACCAGCAGACAGACAGAATGCGGATGCAGTGCTTCAATTGAGCGTGTCAGCCAACCGAAGCGTATA
>JAGAHV010000263.1:0-12920 GCA_017626895.1 Clostridia bacterium
ATCAGGCTGTTTCATGAGGGAATAAAAGCGGAACTTTTCCGAAAATGTGAAAAGGATTGCCTGATTCTCTCCTGGGACGATTCAGAAGGATCATTGTTATCTTTTCAGACATTGATTAAAAAGGGGCCTGAAAATGAAAAAGAAGATCATCCAAAGTTGTTTCTTTCTGAGTGTGTTTCTTGTTTTCATGTTGAGTGTTCTGAATGGAAGAATGTCAGCCGCTGAAGGAGCGGATTCGTCACCCGGTGCTGTGTCACTGGACAATGCCTCTCAGGAAAACAAGAACACGGAGGCCGGGACAGGTGACACCCATAAGCATGAAACAATCACCGTCGAAGGATCGACCTATTACTTTAACAATTTTGCAACATGGAAGTATCAGTTCAGTGATGATTATTTCTTCCTTCCCTCGGATCAGTATCATCATTCACTGGCGAAGGTTTCTGCAGGGCTGGCTCTTTCATCTGCACGGGTCACTGAACGGGAGGGAAACCAGGGGGAGTGCGTAGTAAACTGCCTTCGGGATATGGGCTTTGTGGACATCGATGCACATACCTATGACAAAAAATCCACAAAAGATTCAATCGCGCTGGCCATCGCCCGTAAAAAGGTAGATGATCTGACGGTAATCTGCCTGGCGGTGTGCGGAAATAATTATGGCGTGGAATGGGCAAGCAATGTCACAGTTGGCGATGACCTGCTGTCGGAGGGATTTGCAGATGGTGCCGGGAAAGCGCTGAATGAACTGGATGCCTATCTTGACAGATATCCGGTTGAAGGAAAGGCAAAAATGTGGATCACCGGTTACAGCAGAGGCGGAGCAGTTGCCGATATTGTGGCGGCCCGCTGTACGGATTCCGGCAGATTCCAGGACGTTTATGCCTATACATTTGCTGCCCCCAGGCATACGAGAAATCCCGGCCAATACCGGAATATCTTTAATGTGATTCGGCAGGAAGATGTGGTTCCCAAGATCCCGCCGCCGGAGTGGGGGTATCAGCGGTATGGAGTGGACCTGCCGATTGTTTCACCTGATACAGACATCGACTGTACGGAGATCATAAAGCGCTCTGCTGAGCTGTATCAGGAAATGATCGGCGCCGAAATGACCACTAATCTGGATATCAACTACCATCTGCGATGCATCCTTGACTATATCCTGTATCTTATGCCGGATTCCGCTTCCTATACCAGACTGCTGCAGCCGGTTCTCTTTGATCTGATTACAGCGGATGAAGATTTCAATGCATCCCTTGAATCATTTCTGCAGGCAATGACCCGTTTCGGCGCGGAAAACAAGGAACAGGAAGCAGAGTTAAAAGAACTGATTGATTACCTCGAAACCCTGGTTCATCTTTATGCGTTTCAGGGAAAGGCAAAGACGCTTCCTGCGAACATGTGGGATCCGGCACTGGGTGCATTTAACTGGTTTTCTGACCATCTGCAGTTCAAGTATCTGGCAAACATGTTTTCAACGGAAAACCCGGAAGAACTGTTTACAGATAACGCACAGTATATCCGCCTGGTCATCGGCGGAGCGATTGATGCGGAGATTTATGACGGAGATACACTGATCAAAACCGTGAAGCCGAAAGAAACCCGGAAGGCGCCGGGCAGCGGAGAGGAGGATGATCAGTATCCGAGAGTGCAGGTTAAGGGAACGAAAATGGTGATTAATCTGCCCGCAGACCAAAGCTATCGGATCGAGGTAAAGTCCCGGGCATATTTGCCGCAGGTCATTGCGTATTCAGGAAACCTTTATACCAGCAGTTCTGTCCGTGCAAAGACGGATCCCTTTTATTTCAAGCTTCTTGGCCCCGGGGAGACGGCCAGCATTGTCACCTCCGGCGAGGACCAGGTGATCGACCGGGAGGAAAGTGATTTCACCGGGAGCTCAAAAGTTCTGGGTGAACGGTATTCGCCGTCCGTTGCCATCACCATGGAAGAAGAAAAAATCGTGCATCTGACGATGGACGGCGTCATCACCTTTCTGTTCTACCTGACGGTGTTCCTGGTCATTCAGATCATTGTTTCGGTTATTCTGGCACTGGTGCGCTGGAAAAACGGGAGAGAGCGGAATACCGTGGTCATAGCGGTCTGGCACGGGATCGACGTTGTGCTCTTTGTCTTCTGTGAAATGGCTGCGTGGTTCTTTATCCCGACGATGCCGCAGTTAAAGCTGATCACGATGGTTCTGGCCCTCCTCATTCTCCTGGATCTGGCATGGAAACTCTATCGGAAAAACAAAAATCCGAACAATTATCGCCTGTTTTTGGTATATACGGCAGCGCTTGTGGCCTTTGGTCTGCTGAACGCCTTCCTTGCCGGAGGGTTCAGCCCGGTCAAGGCGGTCCTATTGCTGCTCCTTTACAGTCTTTTCTTTGCAGGCCCTCTTGTGCTGTTCCAAAAGAAAAACGCGCTGACTGAACCGCGCCGGATGAACACAAGACAGGACGGATGACAGGAAAACGGTGAAAACAGGCGGGCACGCGGCCGCCTGACCTGTGCCCGTACCTTTTGCCATTCACCACAGGAAAACGGCGGAAAGTTTTGATTTTTCAGTTCTTGACAGGAAAAAGAGAATTTCCTATAATAGCGAAGCTGGCGTGGAGTCGGAAAGAGTGAATGTGTATTTCGGATAAGCGAGCCGGGGAGGGTGGAAGCCCGGTGCCGAAAGGATTTGCTTGCCGTCCGAGGAGCCTTTCTGCGATGAGTGGAACGTGTGTCTCGCGTTAAGAGAGAAAAGAGGATGCCCTGTGGGCATCAACCGGAGTGGTACCGCGAATGTGCGTCTGTTCGTCCCCGGACGGCAGGCGCTTTTTTATGCTTATTTGAAAAGGAGAAATGACATGAAACCGAAAACATCTGGTGAACTGCGGACAATGTGGCTGAATTTCTTTAAGAGCAAAGGCCACGCTGTGATTCCCAGTGCCTCTGTTATCCCGGAAAACGACCCCACCGTGCTGTTTACCACAGCGGGCATGCATCCGCTGGTTCCATACCTCCTGGGCAGCAAGCATCCTGCCGGAACGCGCCTGACGGATGTTCAGAAATGCATTCGTACCGGTGATATCGATGAGGTGGGCGATTCCTCGCACCTCACGTTCTTTGAGATGCTGGGCAACTGGTCCCTGGGCGACTATTTCAAGAAAGAGATGATCGCCTGGAGCTGGGAGTTTCTGACCAGCCCGGATTACCTTGGCCTGGATAAGGACAAACTGGCCTTTACCGTTTTTGAGGGTGAAGGGGAAATTCCGCGGGATGATGAAGCGGCCGGATACTGGATGGAGAACGGAGTAAAGCCGGAGAACATCTATTTCCTGCCCAGAAAACACAACTGGTGGGGTCCTGCCGGACAGACCGGTCCCTGTGGTCCTGACACCGAGATGTTTATCATTAAGGATCAGCCGCCCTGCGGCCCGGATTGCTCGCCTGCCTGCAGCTGTGGCCGTTTCCTTGAAATCTGGAACGACGTTTTCATGCAGTACAACAAGACGGCAGATGGTCAGTATGTACCGCTGGCAAAGAAGAACGTGGATACCGGTATGGGACTGGAGCGCACGATCTGCACTCTGAACGGCGTCAAGACCGTGTATGAGACGGATGCGTTTATCGGAATTATTGCCAAGATCTCCGAGCTCTCCGGAAAACAGTACGAGGAGAGCGAAGCGGTCACCAAAGCATTCCGCATTATCGCGGACCATATCCGCACCTCCACCTTCATCATGGGCGATCCCCGGGGCGTCAGTCCCAGCAATGTGGATCAGGGCTATGTCCTGCGCCGCCTGATCCGCCGCGCCGTGCGTTATGGCATGGAAATCGGCATGCCGGATGGATTCACCTCGGAAATTGCCAAGGTGATTATCGACCAGTATGCAGAGGTGTATCCGGAACTGCGTCAGAACGAGGCCTTTGTCCTTGAACAGTTCAAGCTGGAAGAGAACCGTTTTGCCAGAACCCTGCGCCAGGGCGAGCGGGAATTTGAGAAGATCGTTGCCAAGCTGGGCGAGAGCAAGGTCATTGACGGCATGACTGCCTTTGATCTGTATGCGACCTTTGGCTTCCCGATTGAGATGACCCGTGAGCTGGCGGCAGAACATGGACTGACGGTGGATGAGGAAGGCTTCAAGCATCATTTTGAGGAGCATCAGAAGAATTCCCAGGCCGGTGCCGAGCAGCGCTTCAAAGGCGGTCTGGCTGATCACAGCGTTCAGACGACCCGCCTGCATACGGCCACGCATCTTCTGCATGCCGCACTCCGGAAGGTTCTCGGACCGGAGGTTGCCCAGAAGGGTTCCAATATTACGGCAGAGCGTCTGCGCTTTGACTTCACCTTTGGCCGCAAGATGACCAAGGAAGAGATTGCCGAAGTGGAAAAGCTGGTCAATGAATGGATTCAGGCGGATGTACCGATTGAGATGAAAGAGACGACGGTTGCCGAGGCTAAAGCTGAGGGGGCCATCGGCCTGTTTGAGAGCAAGTACGGTGAGCGTGTCCGGATGTATACCATGGGCACCTTCTCCAAGGAGATCTGCGGCGGACCGCATGCCAGCCATACCGGCGAGCTGGTCAGCTTCAAGATTAAGAAGGAAGAGTCCTCCTCCGCCGGCGTGCGCCGCATCAAGGCTGTCATCGGAGCCAATCCGGAAGAGTAAAAACGATAAAACAGGAAGACGTATCTTCCTGTTTTTTTCGTTCATCCGGGATTCCGGATTAAAATCATCACTTGCAGTTCCGGGGAGGTCTTTGATATACTTAACCCACACAGCAATGGCCGGAAGTATAAAACGGACAGTCAGGAAAGAGGAGTTTGAGGATGCAGATCGAGAACAACGCGGAAGCCCGGATAAATGGCATTGGGCTTCGTTTTCTGGATGTGGGAAAAGGAACCCCGGTGGTACTGATTCATGGCAATGGGGAAACGCATCTGATTTTTGAACGGGAAATTGAACAGCTGACCGCGGCCGGCTACCGGGTGATCGCGCCGGATTCAAGAGGACACGGAGAAAGCGGTCCGGTACAGGAGTTCCACTATACGGATATGGCGGAGGATGTGTTTCAGCTGATTCAGACGCTGCATCTGGAGAAACCGCTGTATTATGGCCACAGTGACGGGGGAATCATTGGCCTGCTGCTGGAAATCCGGCATCCGGGAACGCTTGGCGGCATGGCCATCAGCGGGACCAATCTCTCGCCGCAGGGGCTGAGAGAGGATTTCCTCGAATCATGCCGCAGCCAGAATGCGGTCAATCCGGATCCCCTGATCACCCTGATGCTGCAGGAACCGCATATTGCGCCGGAGGAGCTGGAGGGAATCCGGATTCCCGTGCTGGTTACGGTGGGGGAAAATGACCTGATCCTGCCGGAGGAAACGGCGTGTATTGCGGCGCATCTGCCAAATGCGGAGAAAGTTGTGCTCAAAGGGGAGGATCACGGCAGCTATGTCGTTGGAAGCGACATCATGGGACAGCTGCTGATCGACTTTTTCAGGCGCCTGTGAAAGCGGGAGGCATCAAATTTCCCGGGGAACCGGCGCAGACGCGCCGATGGGCGGAATGGGAAACCGCGTTGAGGACCAATAAGGATACGGTACGACGTGCAGCGTCGATTGGTCAGACAGGATGACCAAAACGCAGCGTGCCATTAGACCCGTAAAGGAGGCCAAACTATGGACAGAAAACTTGGAATCATCACACTGGAGTCGGCCCAGAAGCTTGGGACAAAGGTTGACAGCATTATTTCAAAATGGCGTAATTCCGGCAGCTTTCTGATTCCCTCCGAGTGTCCGAGATTCAGCAGCGGAGAAGGAAAAGGAATCGTGAAGGAAAGCATCCGGGACCGGGATCTTTATATCCTCGTCGATGTATGCAACTCTTCACTGACGTATAAGATGGACGGACAGCTGAACCGGATGTCGCCGGATGACCATTATCAGGACCTGAAACGGATCATTGCGGCCTGTAACGGGAAAGCGGAACGCCTGACGGTCATTATGCCGTTTCTCTATGAGGGACGTCAGCACCGGAAAACGACGCGGGAATCACTGGACTGTGCCGTGATGCTGCGTGAACTGGAAGATATGGGTGTACACAGCATCATTACCTTTGATGCCCATGATCCCAGAATGCAGAATGTGACACCGCTGCACAGCCTTGAGAGCGTTTCCCCGGCCCTCCAGTTTACACAGGTTCTGCTGGCAGAGTATGAGGATCTCAAAATTGACAGCGATCACCTGATGTTCATCGCACCGGATGAGGGAGCGACGCAGCGCGTCGTTTTCATGGCAACCCTTTTCGGGGTCAACATCGGGATGTTCTACAAGCGGAGAGACTATTCCCGGATTGTGGATGGAACGAACCCGATCATTGCCCATGATTTCTGCGGCGGATCCGTCGAGGGAATGGACTGCATTGTCATTGATGACATGATCAGCTCAGGCGGGAGCATGATCGACGTGGCCAGCCAGCTGAGAGACAGAGGCGCACGGCGGATTTTCCTCTTCTCCACGTTCGGCCTGTTCACCAACGGGATGGCGAAATTTGATGCCGCCTATGAGAAAGGCCTATTCGACAGAATTTTCACCACCAACCTGATTTATCAGAAGCCGGAAATGCTGGAGAGGCCCTATTACCATACGGTGAATATGGAACGGTATATTGCCGCGATTATTGATACGCTGAACAACGGGGGAAAGCTCTCCGGCCTGATTAAGCCGGCTGACCGGATTCGCCAGGCGGTGGAGGAGTATAAAAAATACTATCAATAAAAACAAACTGTACAGCCAAAGGCTGTACAGTTCTTTTTGTCCATGGACCGCCATTCATCGGGTCCTGGTCAGTTAACGGGCATTATTCGCATGCGCGGTCTTTCTCGGAGTCGTCGTCTTTTTCGTGCCGGTCTTTTTGGCGGCTGTACCCCTGCGGGCGGGCTTTTTCGCGCCTGACGGCTTGTTTTCAGCCGAAGCGCCGGAAACCTTCGGGGCGACTTTCTTTGTTTTCTTTCGAGGAGTGGGCTTTGGTTTGTTTTCAGAGGCGGCGCCAGTCCCTTTTCCCGAAGCCTTCCTTGCTCTGCTGCGGGAACCGGTTCTCGGTGTGCCAGAGGGTGCGGCCTTTTCCGCCTCAGCTTCCGGTGCTTTTTCGGCTGCCGGTTCCGGTGCAGTTGGCGCCGCTGCTTCCGGCATTGCCTCAGCGGCCGTCTCCGGGGCGCTTTCAGCCGTCACTGCAGGAGCACTTTCGGTTGTTTCCGGAGCTTTTTCCGGAGCTTCCGGAGCTTTTTCCGGAGTTTCCGTTGCTGGTACAGCGGCGTTTTCACTGGCTGCTTCCGGCTTTTTCTCCGCTGATTTCCTGGATTTCCTTTTGCCGGCTGCCTTCGGCTTGACTTCAGCCGCTGCTTCCGGTGATGCCTCAGCTTTCTTTTCGGCGTTTCCCGGATTGCTTACAGGTGCGTTGTCGGCTTCATTTTCGGCCGCCTTCCTGCTTTTCCTCTTGCCGGCGGCTTTGGGCTTGACCTCAGCTGCTGCCTCCGGTGCCGGCTGTTCAGCAGCGGCGGCAGGTTTGGCTGCCTCAGCTGCTTTTTCCGGTGCCTCCGCGGCTTCCGGCTGCTTTTCTGCGGCTTCCGGAGCAGGCGCATCCTCCGCCTCAGTTTCGGTTACTGAGGGCGTCTCCTGAGCACTTTCCTCAGATTCCGTGTTTTCCTTCCTGTCTTCCGCGGCTTTATACATCTCGTACATCTGCTGAAGGGCTTTGAGGATGAAATCATTGCGGAAATCTGTCTGCTTTGTAAAATAGCGGCTGGCTACTTTCTGGGCATCCGTGAGCCACTGGATGAACCCTGCCACGGAACCAAAGAGCGTCAGAACCCAGGACGGAATGAACTTCTTCATTGCGGCCTCGGAAAAGTTGTCACTGAGATTTGCCAGCATTTCATAGAGCCACTCCCACTGGGCATCGACATTCTTCGCTGTCGTCTTCTTCATGGAGGCATCTGCAGTCAGGAGCTTTTCGATCCAGGTCATGAAATCATTACTGGCATTCCGACGGGGGCTGGCAAACCAGTTCCAGCCGCGCGGGATCAGGTTGGGAAACTTGGGAAGAAAATCAAAGGGCCACTGTTCTTTTTTACGCATGGTTAATTCCTTTCGAGATCGTTCAAGAATTAAGGAGTGCACTGTCAGAAATCCGGGCATTGTCTTCAAACCGGAACAATTCCCACTGTATGTCCATAACAGATTGTATTTTTTACAATTTCAGTGTCAGGTTCAAGTAAATGTTCCAGAATGTCAAGTTTTTCGGGAAAACAGGGACCGTCAGGCCCCGAGGGATTCACGTTCCTTTTTCAGCATATCGGGGATAGCCAGAACGTTGTTGCGGTCAAGGGCCTTGTAGTCGAGTTGTTTTCCGGTAACTGCATTCTCTTTTTGAGAGAGGGTGTCCAGTTCATCCCAGGAAATGAGACAGGCATGGGTCATGCTGGCGGAATTCTTGGCAATGCGGACAGATTCGCCGGCCAGATAGCGTGCGGCCCGCTCGTTAAATTCCTCATCACTCATGGGACGGTAACCCGTGGCTAAATGGAAAGCAACCCAGCGGCGGTGTTCACTCCGGGCAAGATTTTCAAGAACCTCTGCGGGAGGCGGCCAGTTGCCGGCGAGCACCTCGTCAGAGGTGCGCCCGGAGGCAAGAAGGAGGGCAGGGAAAAAGTCCGCGGAGGCCCGGCTGCTGGCACGGGAGAAGGGATCACAGGCCCGCCAGTCCAGTTCCTCAGAGGGACCGTTTGTATAGGTGTGGTTGATGATCATGGCCATATGATCCATGGAGCGGACATCAAAACTGCTCAGGTGATATTCCTCCGTCCCGATGATCAGGGTATCGTAGGTACACTGGATGATCAGCGGACAGTGGCCGTTAACCTCGTACCAGTGATCAATGTCAAGAGAAAGTTCCCGGTTCTGGCCGGGCTTCCCGGTGCACAGGACAATCATGCTGGGGGAGGAATCGCGCAGGAGCGAATAAAAGGCATCTGACTGGGCACTTTCCGGATGAAGGCGGATGTCGTATTCATCCATCATGGCACCGTAGCGGGAGCGGAGGAGACCGGACATGTCGGACATATTCCGGTCAAAGACATCTGCCCGGAAGGTGCTGCCTTCCATCTGGCCGTTCATGACCAGCTGACGCAGAACGGCGCGTCCCATCTGACCGAAGCCGACGATAACGACGTGAAAATCGTTTGTGGCGCGTCCGGCTGCATCAAAATGCATGCAGGACCAGGGCGGGGCTTTGCGGATCAGCAGCCGGGCGATGAGCCAGTGATGGCTGCTGGCAAGCAGGTGGCCGTACCCGTACTGATCGCCGTATGCCATGAGGCCGGTGGCCTTGTTCTCCGGAATGCCCAGCAGAAACAGACTGGTATGATCCGGCGAAACGCCCTGATTCTTCAGGGCCTCCAGAAACGCCGAGGCATACCGCAGGTTCTGCTCACTGTTATCGCTCATGCAGTATACATCAATCTGCCGCTGCTCATTTTCATGGATGCCAATGGAGTGGAGAAATTCATCCGTGGCGCACAGGGAAGAGCCGCCGGAGAAGAGGACGCCGTGAATGGATTCGACGATGTTTGAGGCGGTGGTGTTGTCCTCGTCAACCACATAAATGAGGGACGAATTTTTTCCGTAACGCTGGCCGAACTGAAGGGATTCGGAGGTACAGCCGTAGAAAAGCGAAAGGGATCCTTTCCGGAGCAGGGCAATGCGGATGTGCCGCAGGAGCCGTTTTCCGAGAAACTCAATGGCGGCGCTGGCGGTGACATAGAACGCCATGAAATGAATGAGAAAGAACAGAGAGATGACGATGGCGGAACTGCCCAGAGGGGTCGCTTTGAGGCCGTCAAAGTCATTGACGCCGCCAAACATCCGGCAGACCATCAGGAGGGAACGGAGAACGGTGCGGGCGGAAAAACCGGAATCGCAGGTATAGATGTAGGAGTAAAAGAGAATGCCTAAGACTATGGAAATGCCTGCACAGTCACGCATGATCCGCTCCCGGAACCGGGACTGCAGGGCCAGATTCAGGATGGCAGCCACGAAAATACCGGAGACGAGCAGAATAACGAAAAATAGTGTCATAAATCCTCCTCACTGGCTATGGTGCTCAGCTGAAGCCAGGCGCTGTCATCTTTTCTGCGGTCTTCCGGTGAAAGCTGCTCATAGGGAACCATCAGGGGATGCTGACGCGCGGCATTATTGCGGATCTGAGCATACTGCCAGTTATACAGGGCATGGAAGGTCAGCCACCGGTAATGCTCAATCGCCCGGAGATGTTCGCGTTCCTCGTCGGAGAGGGCCGCAAAGCGTCCGGCTGCTTTTTTGCAGTATTCCGGTGTCAGCGCAAGGACATTTTCCTCCGGGAGAAGGAGACGGACCTTGGTGAGCAGGTGGTCTGCCGCAGCGAGATTGGAGTGCTTGAGGAAATCGGAGAGTTCCTCCCACGCGGGAACCGGATAATCGGCGCTGCTGCGGTACATTTCGTGCAGGGCCCGGGCCAGACTGTGCTGCCTCTGACGCATGACCAGTTCAGGGGTAAAGAGCATGTCCGGTGTTCCGAAATAGAAGGCTTTCTGGAAGCCGGGGGATGCCCGGACGTGAAACTCGTCCTTTGTGACATAGTACTGGCGAAGGAGACGAAGCAGTTCACGGTTTTGCTTTTCATCATCTGAACACAGAATGATCCGGTCCGCACTTTCAAAAAGCGGACGGTAACCGGACCAGCTGCCCGGATGAAAATGGAGATCCAGAATGGAGGAGGGCAGATGGCTGAGCCCCTCATGGAGGGCATTCCACATCTGCCAGTCACCAAACAGTTCAAAAGAGCAGGAGGGCGGGGCGGTCAGAATGCCATGATTCAGTAGGGTCTGCGCAAAGCGGCCGTTCCCGAGGAGGAGAACCTGTTCGCCGGCGGGTGACAGAGGTTTCAGCTGCCAGTATAGACGGGCTGCGCAGTCATACTGATTGAAACGGACCACATTGTCCGGCAGGGATTCGTTTAATCCCTCGCCGCGGCAATAGATGTGCACGGGACGGGTAAGCAGCGACTGGGCAAGCTGTTCATTCTTTTCGACATTTTCACTCATGGCGAAAAGAAGACGTTCCCCCTGAGCGGCAAACGGAAGATTCAGAAGAGTCTGCGGATCGTCGCGCAGATACATCGCGGCGGAATCGTCTTTGCGGTCGGTGTTGCAGAAAATGATGCAGCCGTCTTGGAAACGGGAGGCCAGCACCCGGGAGGCTTCGTTGTCCGGATAAAAAATGATCCATTTATCATGGCGATGGAACCAGAGACGAAGATGCGGGAAAAAACGGCCGGTCAGCATGGAATAGGCGAGGCCAAAAAGCAAGGCCAGAACGCCGGTAGAGAGGAGAAGGAAGACGGCACCGATCATCCGGCCTCCGGGGGATTTGGGAAAAAGATCCCCGTATCCGACGGTGGTGAGCGTGACCAGAGAATACCAGAGCGCATCCGGAAAGCTGAGAATCCCATCCTTGTCGCCGTAAGCTGATTCGGCTGTAGTCAGCAGAAAAATCAGCAGAAAATAGCCCGCAATGGCGCCGATAATCAGTGCGATACGTTTTTTCTTGATCCTGCTCACCTCCTTTTAATAGCCGCAGCCAGGTCTCGGCACTGCTGTTTTCCGGTGCACATATCTGACCAATTGCCGCGGCGGCACGCAGTGCCTTCCAAATATGCAGAAATTATATCACAGTGCTATCGGGCTGAAAAGTGAAAAGAATCGGTGATTCCCGGCCTTTTCAGGCTCAGCGCTGGTGATTTGCCCGGGTGCTTTGTCAGGAACGCGGATGGGCCAGACAGGCCCACTGGACAAAGGACCGTACATCGGTACGGGCGATACAGGGCAGGAAACTTTCCCGGGTCAGGGCCGGCTTTTTCGTTCAAGCCTTGAGAGAGAAAGACGTACGGCATACTCGATGGCGTTGAGCAGACTCAGCTCACTGGCGGTTCCTTTTCCGGCCTGATCAAAGGCGGTGCCGTGGTCAACTGAGACGCGGACGATGGGGAGCCCGAGGGTGATGTTGACGCCCTCCACCGCGTCCCAGAGCTTCCGTTCGCCGTTGTACACGAAGCCGATGACCTTGAGCGGAATGTGCCCCTGGTCATGATACATGGCGACGACGATGTCGTACCATCCGCCCCGGGCTTTGGAGAAGATGGTATCCGGCGGAACCGGACCCTCCGCGTTGATTCCCTGCGCCTTTGCTTCCTCAATGGCGGGAATGATCTCATCGATTTCCTCGCGGCCGAAGAGGCCGTTTTCCCCGCTGTGGGGATTCAGACCGGCGACGCCGATGACGGGATGCGGGATGCCCAGATCCAGACAGGCCTGATGGGCAATCCGGATGACTTCCAGCACCCGGGCCTTTTTTACCCGGTCACAGGCCTCCCGCAGGGATACGTGGGTGGAGACGTGAACCACCCGCAGATTTTTGTGTGCCAGCATCATGGTGTATCTGGGCGTATTCGTATAATGCGCATAGATCTCGGTATGACCGGAGAAATGATGCCCGGCCAGATTGATGGCTTCCTTATTGAACGCATTGGTGACGGTTCCGTCGATCTGGTCCGCATTGGCAAGCTCAATGGCTTTCTTGACATACTGGAAGGCGGCCTCACCGGCCTCGACGGATACCTGCCCGACAGGCAGCGTCCGGGCATCGACCTGCTTCATGTCATAGACATCGATGGTGCCGGGGGTGAACAGCGCCTCTTTTAGGAACTGTAAAATATTAAATTGAACAAATATCTTGACAAACGTTCATTTTTGATATATGCAAGCAATCTGTGGCACCTATATACGAACGTTTATTCCGGAAGCATAATTAATGTACGGGTATTTCTAGGCTGTTGAAA
>JAGAHV010000264.1:0-7531 GCA_017626895.1 Clostridia bacterium
AGAAAGTTTATTGAGGAAGAAGGACGCGAGAAGTTTCTGACATATCTGTCGCCGATCATCAACGGAGTTGGGACTTTCAGTGTGGAGGAGCAGACCCGGGATCGAAAGCGGATGGATGTGGTGATCCATTATGGCGGCATGCGCTATATCATTGAGCTGAAGATCTGGCATGGTGAGAGCAGAAATGAAGAGGGTGAAAAGCAGATTTTGGGCTATATGAACCACTTTGATCTGAAAACCGGTTACATGCTCAGCTTTAACTTCAATAAGCATAAGAAACCGGGTGTGCATGAAGTGCACATTGGAGACAAACTCCTGTACGAAGGAGTTGTATGACGGGTCAGCGGGATGCATCTGTTTGGAACATGGGGCAGATGCGAGCAATGACGTAAGAGTTTTTCATGCAGGGAAAGACGGGAGGCAGTCCATGTTGGATCAGGAAAAGGTAAACAATCCATCTATCTATGAAAATACCATACCGTCCGGTTTTTCAGGGGGCTTCTTTGTATACAATGCACTGGGAAAGCAGGAGATTTTCTTTGCGGATCCCAATGTGATTCAGCTGTTTGAATGCACGGATATTGCCGATCTCAGGCAGTTAACCGGAAACAGCTTTCGTGGAATGGTATACCCGGAGGATCTGGATCAGGTGGAGAGCAATATTCTGGCCCAGACCTTTGAAAGCGGAAAACGGCATGATTATGTCCGTTACCGCATCCGCACGAAAAATGGAAATATCCGTTATATTGAGGACTTTGGTCATTTGCTGCACGGGGAAAACGGGCAGGCCATGTTTTACGTCTATATCGCGGATGTGAAACAGGAGGAATTTTTCAACCGGTCTCAGAACAGCTATGCCGAGGCACAGGTGTTTTCCATGAACAAGCGGATTGATCCGCTGACCGGTCTGCTCAAAGTGACTGCTTTTTACAGCGAGGATCAGGAAATTCTCCTGAACAAGCTTGCTGACGGGGGAGAACCCACTCAGATCCTGGTTTTCGATATTCTCGGTCTGAGACGGATCAATCATCTGAAGGGGCGGGATGCAGGGAATGCCTGCATTGTATCGCTGGTGGAAAATGTCCGGGAATATCTGCCGAAAACGGTTCGTCTGTTCAGAGGCGACGAGGCAGAGATTATGGCCGTATGCACAAACTGTGAGGAAGATGAAATCATTGGCTGTGCAGAGGCCGTGGTGAAAGCATCCGGAGAAACGGTTTTGTACGGAATTGGTTCCACACGAATCAGCATCTATGAAGGAAACAACAACGGAATAAAGCGCACAATGAAGCAAGCAATTGAAGAGGCGGAATATGCGCTGCAGGTGAAAAAGATGCTCTGTGCCGACTCGAAACGGTCTCATGAGCTGGTGTCCCTGGTCCGGGCACTTGAGGAAACGGATTCGGATACGGAACAGCATGTCCAGCGGACACGGCGAATGGGAGAACTGCTTGGAAAACGGATCGGGCTGACCGATTCTCAGCTGACCCAGCTGCGTCTTTTGTGCCTGCTTCACGATATCGGGAAAATCTCGGTTCCGCTGGAAATTCTGAACAAGCCCGGGAAACTGTCCAAATCTGAATGGGCAGTGCTGCGTGAGCACGCTGAGAAGGGCTATCAGATTGCCCTGTCAACGGAGGAACTGAGGCCGATTGCCAGGCTGATCCTGTGTCACCATGAGCGGTGGGATGGAAAAGGGTATCCATCCGGCATAGCCCGGGAAGCGATTCCGATTCTTTCAAGGATTATCTCCGTGGTGGATTCGTATGATGCCATGGTGAATGACCGGAGTTACCGGAAAGCCCTTCCGGTGGAAACGGCCAAGAAGGAAATCCGGGAAAATGCCGGAACGCAGTTTGACCCGTATCTGGCAATGGAATTCCTTGCCATGCTGAAGGAAAACCCGGAACTGGCCGAGGGCGAAAAGACAGATGCGGCAGATGTGCATACGTTCCGGACAACTGCGCAGGAAAGCCTGCTGACAGGGAATACCAAACCGATTCTTTACACGGCATATGTCCTGGATATCGATGATGTCATCATTGAAACAGATGACTATTTTGAAACCATGACCGGGTATTCAAGGGAGGAAGCCGTCGGAAAACTCAATCAGTATGAGCTGATTCCGGAAACGGACATTGCGCAGTATCGGCAGCAGGTGAATGCACAGTTTGAAAAAGGGGACGTTGCCTATCTGCTCCATCGGATCAGGTGCTAGGATGGAACGGTCAAACAGGTGGTCTGCCACGGGGAACGGTACTACGATTCCTCAGTGAAAGCCTTAAAAAGCGACATTCTTGTCTTTGAAATCTGACAATGGACAGCAATGGAGGAAGAAGATGATTCATATTGTGCTGGTGGAACCGGAGATTCCGCAGAATACCGGCAATATCGCCAGAACCTGTGCGGCAACGGGCAGCCGTCTGCATCTGGTGGAGCCTCTTGGATTCAAACTGGAGGACCGCTACCTGAAAAGAGCCGGCCTTGATTACTGGCATATGGTTGAGGTGGATGTTTATCCGGATCTGGGCAACCTCCTTAAGCGGTGGCAGGGGAATTCATTCTATTACGCCAGCACAAAAGCCGCGCATAACTATGCGGAAATCCGCTATCCTGCGGACAGGGATGTCTTTCTGGTGTTCGGGAAGGAAAGCCGGGGACTGCCGGAAAATCTGCTGACGAAGGTTTACGACAGATGTATCCGTATTCCGATGATTGAGGAGGCCAGGAGCCTGAACCTGTCCAATTCCGTGGCCATCGTGACCTATGAGGTGCTGCGGCAGCAGGGGTTCCGGAATCTCGCGGAAAGCGGCCATCTGACCGGCCGGGACGAGGTGAACGGAACCTGGATGGATTATGTCTGAGAGGTTTTGAACATGAAAAAGAAGAAAACGCTGCATTACCAGGTCCTGGCCGGGATGACGGATGTGATCCGCTGCGGTTTTGCGGTTCTTGCCATTATCCTTCTTCTGCTGATGCTTGGCAGCCTGTTTAAATGGCTGACAAAGGATCTTGAAACCATGTTTGCGGAGCTGGGAAACAACCTGGGCGAGGCATTTCTGGTGGGCCGGTAACGGAACAGGAAACCCTGACAGAAAAAGTCAAGCATAAAAATATTTATAATACATATATAAAAACCTTATAGTTAATAAGTACCTAAATTTTTGAATACTGGAAAGTTACACAAATATATCTTGCTTTTTTATCAACTTTGATTTATAATAGTACATGGTAGGTACGGGTCTGTGGTTGAAAATCGATGCCAGTCGCAGGCAAAACGATCCACGTAATTCGGTAAAATACCGATGAGCATGGTGCGGCTTAGACGTAAGACCGTCCGGTGAATGCCGAGAGGGCAAGTAGTGGGGCACTGAGTGTATGAGCGAAAACTCCAGGCGGCGAGTGTGGGGGCAAAGACCAGGTCAGCCGATGTCTATCAATTCTTCTTATTAACTTCTTTTTTTACCTTGGAGGAAAAAACCCATGTATCAGGACAAGACTCTGGTTTGTAAAGACTGTGGCCAGGAATTTGTGTTCACTGCCGGTGAACAGCAGTTCTACGCAGAAAAAGGCTTTGAGAATGAGCCTACCCGCTGCAAGGCCTGCCGCATTGCACGTAAGAATGCCCGTCAGCAGAACGGTGAGAATCAGCAGCGCGAGATGTTTGAGACCACCTGTGCAAAGTGCGGCGCACCGACCCGTGTTCCCTTCATTCCGAAGAATGATCGCCCGATTTATTGCAGTGAGTGCTATGCTGCGATTAAGGCGGAGCGTTTCTGATATAATGAACTGAACAGAATTCGCACGGCGTGCGGATTTAAAAACGAGGAAAAGAAGGTATAGTGTGACTATACCTTCTTTTTGTATGTGCAAATGTCTGACAACTGCCAGGGCTATGGAATGGGGATGTGCTCGGTCATCTGAATGCCCTGTGTTTCACAGAGGATCTCATGAAACTGATTTCCGCAGCGTTCAACCTCGCCCAGCACTTTGTGAATGCCAGTCTCGGTAGTCATCCAGTTTTCACGGGTAATCTCTGCATCAGGGGGCGGACAGACGAGGATATCCGCCTCCGGGTAGGCCAGTTCATAGTACGTTCTGGCCCGTCTGGCGTGAAGCGGCTGACAGACCAGAAGCGCTTTTTGGATAGTGAGGCCCATGGAATCAGTGCGGGCGCGGGAAAAGCGGGCATTGTCATAGGTATAGGTGGCCTGATCTTCCCGCAGGATGGCGGAATCAGGGACGCCATTGGCCATGAGAATGTGACGCATGAACGCCCATTCCGTCTCAAAGTTCCCGGAATAGATCCGGTTTCCGGAGACCTGACCGGAAAAAGCGTTTTTGCGGATGCTGTACCGTCCGGAGGGAAGGACATAGGGAACCAGTCCACGCAGGTAGAGCTGCGCCGCGTATTCCGGAAGCTCTGCATGTCCGTTTCCCGGAATGAACAGAATATCAGCGGGAGCGGGGGCGTCAGAGAGAAAGATGAAATCCGTGATATCTTGAATCCACTGCATAGGTTATTCCTTTTCAGAAATCGTGTTTATGGGCGTCGCGTTTTTACATGTTGCGCCGCAGCAGATCGCTCTCTGTCACAGGGGTCATCAGGCCGAAGATGGTTCCGAATCCGTAAGCAAAATGAATCAGCGGAAAGAGGAACGGGGTGAAAAGAAAGACGGGCAGCTTGCCGACCGGCGATTCTTTTGCTGCCTCGGCGGCGAACAGCAGGTCAAAGAAAAGATAGAACAGACAGAGAAGAAGCAGCGGAGTGGAACTGAGCATGGTCAGGAACAGGAAGAGCACGAAGGTCAGGGTAAAGAGCATGGGGATCAGGTGATGGATCTCAAAGCATTTGGGCTGGATGTAGAGCGTACGCCCGATCCATACACCGTTTCCCCATTTCTGGGCAAGCTGGCCGCGCAGAGAGTTTCTGGCGGTATGCCAGGAGACGATGGAAGGGTCATAAAAGAGCCGAAATCCGGCCTTGCGCATCCGGTAATGCATATCGTTGTCCTCGGTGCGCTGAAGGCGTTCATCATAGGGACCGGTTTTTTGGTACACCTCTCTGCGGCACAGTTCATAGGCCAGGGATTTTACCTCGTGCGGTTTCCCGGTATTGCGGAAAGAAGCAGCGCCGCCGCAGAAGCGGGAGGTGTCAAGTGCACGAAACACGGCTTCCTGCCAGGTTGAGGGCGCGGTACTGAGAACCGCGCCGCCCACCACGTCCTTGCCATCCAATGCCCGGACACTGCTGCTGAGAAAGTCGGATGGCAAATGGGCATGCGCGTCGACCCGGATAATGGCCTCGCCGGTGGCAGCGCAAATGGCAATGTTGCAGCCGGCGGCAAGCCACCGCTTCGGATTATCCAGCAGGCGGACGGAGAAGCCGGAGGTCTCCTGAAAATGTGTCATGATCGATTTGGTCTCATCGGCGGAGGCGGAATCGACCAGGATTACCTCGATCTGATCGTGCGGATAGTCCTGATGGAGAAGATCCTGAAACAGGGAGGGAAGGGAGGCGGCAGCATTGAATGCGACCACGACAAATGTTATTTTCATGTGGTCACCTCTTTTGAAACATCCCTCGCTGAGCGGTCCCTCACGTGATAGGTAAACAGTCCGAGGATGAAATAGGGAAAGAACAGTTTCTGCGAGACAAAGCGCCGCGGATGTTTCCGGCCGATATAATACCCGACCTGAAGCATTTCAATCATGCAGCAGAAAGGAATTCCCCAGGGACGCAGGAAAATCAGGAGGAACAGGGCGATCCAGTCAAGCAGGAAAAACAGGAAGGTCATTTTGTGGAAGCGGATGTATGCTGTGGCACTGTGTTTGGCCATGGCACACCGGAACGCTTCGCCCTGACCCAGCTGACGGCGGTTGAAGAGAACCCTGAAAAGGCTCCGGTTTTCCGTGACGCAGTCCGTATGCCGGATCATGGGATCCGGAATTTCAAGGACCAGCATCTTTTTATCTGCCAGTCGGCTGTGCAGTTCTTCCTCCTCACAGGCAACCGTATCGGCGCTCCAGCCGCCCGCGGACACCAGTGCCTGGCGGCGGATCATGAGTGCCCCGCCGAATTCCGGTGCCTGACGGGGACAGGTGCACTGGTAATAGTTTTTGTTTTCCCCGATCAGTTCGCTGCCGCGGTAATACAGATCATGGCGGACGCCCGTAACCGCATCCGCATGGGCCGCATTTCCTTTTTCCAGTGCGTACCGGGGAAAGAGGGGATCCAGCTCCATATCCCCGTCCAGGAAGAGGCACCATTCATATCGGGCCGCCTCTGCGCCGATGGCCCGACCGAGGCCGGCGGTGGGAGAGGGATCATTGACCAGCAGACAGCGCACGGAATGTGCACGGGCAATGTCAAGACTGTTGTCCGTTGAGCCGGAATCCACATAGATGATTTCATGCGGCATTTGCCAGAGGGCCTTTTCCACGCTGGTCAGGCAGCGCTCAAGCCTCGCCCCTTCATTCCGACCAATGACGATCACGCTGATCATGCTCTTCCTCCATCAAAAAAAGTATGGTATACTTGAACGGAATTATTATCGCACAAAAGGCCTGTTGTTGCAAGCATGGAGGGATTCAATGCGGCTGACTCTGATTATTCCGTTTTATGGCGTAGAGGCCTATATCGGGCAATGCCTGGAGCCGCTGGGTCAGCTTCCGGCAGAGAAGTGTGAGATCTTGCTGGTGGATGACTGCGGAACGGATGGCTCTGCCGGGATTGCCGCTGAATTCTGTCAAAAGCACAAAAATGCCCGAATCATCCGCCGGTCCGTGAACGGCGGCCTCTCTGCCGCCAGAAACAGCGGGCTTAAAGAGGCTGCGGGGGATTACATTTTTTTCCTGGACAGTGATGATGTCCCGATCCCGGAAAACATCCTGGCCCTGGCAGAACTGGCCGCCGCGCAGAAACTGGATGTGATCAAGGGCGCTTTTTCCTATTACCAGGAGGAAACGGGGAAAGAAACGGACGGGCCGGCGATTGAGCAAAGGAATCTGTGTCCCGGCACCCGCCTTTTCATGGAACAGAGCCGTCAGGGAACCTATGAGCCCATGGTCTGGCAGTGCCTGTACCGGCGTTCCTTTCTTGAGCAGCATCGGCTTCAAATGGCTGAGGGGCTGCTGTTTGAGGATGAACTGTTTACAACCCCGGCCCTGTTTCTGGCGGAGCGGACCGCCTGCGTGCCAAAGAAACTGCTTCTGTACCGCCAGCGGGAAGGGAGCATCATGAGCGGTTTCCGGAAAGGAACCAGATGGTGTGAGTCGTATCTGCAGGTTTGCAGAGGGCTGAGCGCCTTCAATGAGGCGCATCCCTCGGAGGCATCCGCCCTGCTTAATGACCGGATTTCCCGGATTGCACTGAGCTTTGGAAAAAACATCGCTGCATATGGTCTTGAGGGGCAGGTGCGGCAGGAGGCTCTTGCCTTTATTCGGGAACACCGGGCGGAAATCCGTGAACTGACGCGGCGGAGCTCCTCGCCGGTCCTTCGCCTGCAGGCGCTCCTGTTTAACTGCTCCC
>JAGAHV010000265.1:0-14095 GCA_017626895.1 Clostridia bacterium
TATATAAGGAAAGGATGTTTCTGTATGCGTAAACATGTTCTTGTACTCGGCTCTTCCTGTGTCGATGTCATTATCCGCGTGGAGCATTTGCCGAAACGTGAGGAAAACCTGCATCCCACTTCGCAGCAGTTCCGGCTGGGTGGCTGTGCCTGCAATGTGGCCAGTATTCTCGGGCACGGAGGCGCCGAGGTCAGGTTTGTCACCCCCATCGGCATGCAGGGAGTCTTTGGTCCCTGGGTGCATCAGGCCCTCCGTCCCCTGCCCTGGGTCTCCCCGGTTCTGCTGCCCGATGCCGAAAACGGCTGCTGTTACTGTCTGGTGGAACCGGACGGCGAGCGCACATTTCTTTCCATTCACGGCGCCGAATACACCTTCTCTCCCGAATGGATGACGCCTTTTGAAAACCAGCCGTTTGATTATGCCTATGTATGCGGACTTGAAATCGAAGAGAAAAACGGACCGGAACTGATCCGCTGGCTGAAACAGGCCCGTGTGCAGAATCTGTTTTATGCCCCCGGACCGCGGGGTGTCCGTATTCCCCGCGAAAGGACCGCGCAGCTTTTTGCGCTTCATCCCATCCTTCACCTGAATCGAAGCGAAGCCCTCCAGCTGGCCGGGTCCGATTCCCTCGATGCAGCCATCAACCTGCTCTGCCGGCAAACCGGGCGGCCCGTCATCGTGACGCTGGGTGCCGACGGTGCCCTGGTTCTTGAAAAGACAGGCGATCCCTGCCTGATTCCCGGTGTGCCCGCCGAGCGGATCGTGGATACCATCGGCGCCGGTGATGCGCATGCAGGTGCTGTCCTGCTGGGACTCTCAAGAGACTGGCCGCTGGTCCGATCCGTGGAACTGGCCAACCGGGTTGCCGCCAGGATTGTCGCACAGGAAGGCGCCGCCCTGCAGGATCCCCGGATTCTCATGGAATAAATCCCCCGGGAATGAAAAAAACCCTTGTTCCTGACAAAGGCTCAGAACTGTTTAGGTTGGTTATACAATTGTCTGCAGTCCCAGTGTTTTTTCAATCAGCAGCATGACGCCCAGCGTTACCAGCATCATTACCGTGGCAAGTGCGGCGATCGTGGGATCGAAATGATACTCCACATATCCCATGATCTCAATGGGCAGCATGCTGACCCCCGGCGCCGTCAGAAATGTGGACAGCGACACATTGTTAAATGAATTGATAACCGCCATGACACAGGCGGAGGCAATTCCGCTCTTGATGTTCGGCAGAACGATATGGAAAAACGCATATCCTCTGGACGCTCCCAGACTGCCCGCCGCCTCCTCCACGGCAAAATCAAAGTTCGCCAGCGAAGAGGTAATGACCCGCATCACATACGGAACGGACAGAAGCGTGTGGCCGATGAGCAGGCTGGGAATCACGGACAGTTTCCACTGATTCACCACATACCGCAGCATGATAAAGCCCAGGACGATGCAGGGAATCAGAACCGGGGAAAGAAACAGCGTCTTGACCAGGTTCTTTCCGGGAAACCGGTAACGGTTGATGGCATAGGCGGCAGGCACCCCCAAAAGGAGGGCAATGGCCGTCGCCGCAAAGGCAATGAAAAGTGACAGCTGCGCGGCACGGATAAATGACCCCATCTGAAAGACCTGGGCATACCATTTCAGGGTAAAGCCCTTTCCGGGGAAGACCAGCGCATTCTGTTCACCAAATGAGGCTGCCATGATAATCAGCAGCGGGCCGATCAGAAAGACATAGACCAAAAAAGTGATAAATCCCAATGCGAAATGGTGTCTTCCTTTCATGTCCGTTCCCCTCTCTGATCTGTTCTCCGCTTCTGAAGCAGGGGGAAAACGTCCCCGAATACCGGAAGCGTTTTCCCCGCACAAGGATTTCCCCTGAACTGCACCGAACCTGTCACGGCCGGTGCGGTTTTTTATTTTACTGAACGCTGAAGGTCTCGTTCCACTTTTCGGTCCAGCTGGCCAGTTTTTCCGTCACGAAATCCCAGTCGGGGAGGATCAGCTGGCTGACCATGTCGCCATAGGTGAAGTTCTGAGCATGCGCCTCATCCAGCACGATATCGGTGCGGACAGGGCTGTCGACGCCGTCCATGGCCTCGGCATACTGCACGTCATAGCTGAGGTAGAAATCAATGAACAGTTCCGCCAGTTCCTTGTTCTTGCTTCCGGTGACGACGTTCAGCATGTTATAGCCGCCGTACAGACCCTCGGCAGGATTGACCCAGACATAATCCGGATTGGCGCTCTTGGCAGAGGTGTAGGAATAATCAAGGAGAACCGCCGCGCAGACCTCACCCTGGTTCAGCATGGTGATGGTGTTGTTCGCAGAGGTATAGGTGCTCTTGACATTGGGCTTGAGTTCGGCCAGTTTGGCAAAAATCGCATCGTCATCCTTGCCCGGTTCAAGGCCAAAGGCCGCCGCCACGCCGTAATAGAACAGCGGACCGGAGGTATTGGTAATCGCCGGAATGGCAATATAGTCTTTCAGTTCCGGATTCCACAGATCCGCGAAACTCTTGATTTCAACCGGGCAGGCAGCCGGATCATACACGATGCCAAGACGGTTGAAGGTATAGGCAGGACCGTATCCCTCGCCCATGGGCGCCCTGGCGTTTTCATAGATTGAGCCCAAGTTGGTCAGTTTGGCACTGTCCAGCTTGTCAATCTTGCCCTCAGCCATCAGCTGCTTGACGAACATGTCGCCAATGATGACCACGTCGTATTCACCCTCAGCGGCCTCGGCCAGTTTCGTCACGCGAACCGCGTTGGATGCGCCGTCTGCCACGATGGTGCAGCCGGTCTTTTCCATAAAGGGATCATAGATGTTTTTCTGCAGCAGCTCCGCATTAAATGCAAAGGTGCTGATGGTCAGGGTCTGGCCGGCATAGGGCTTATCCTCAGCCGAAGCCATGCAGGCAGCGGTCAGCACAAGAACCAGTGCCAGAAGAAGAACGGTCAACTTTTTCATCGTGATTTCCTCCTGTTTCCACTTATGAACGAATGAGTATTATTTTATTCGCGCTCAGCTCCAGCGAAACACGGGAGCCGACCGAATAAGCCTGTTCCTGTCCGGCCCGGATCACAAATTCACCAATGGCCGTTCGTACATTGTACTGGATGTTCCTGCCCAGGAAGGTGGTCACCAGCACTTCCCCTTCAATCTTGTTTTCTCCCTGCGTGTCCCCCGGATACAGCACCACATCCTCCGGACGAATGCACGCCCTGAACCGGTCCCCGGACACCTCTCTGGTCACTTTCAGGGCCAGTCCGCTCTCCGTCTGCAGGGCACCGCCTCTACGGGTCAGATCAAAGAAGTTTTCAAAACCGACAAATCTTGCAATGAACTCCGTGTTCGGGCTGTTGAAAATATGGGCCGGGCTGTCCATCTGTTCAATAACCCCGCCGTTCATAATGGCCACCTGATCAGAAATAGCAAAGCATTCCTCCTGATCATGCGTGACATAGATGGCAGTAAATCCCAGCTCCTGCTGAATCCGGCGGATCTCCACCCGCATTTTTACCCGCAGCTTGGCATCCAGATTGGACAGCGGTTCATCAAAGAGCATCAGGTCCGGCCGGATCACCATGGCCCGTGCCAGCGCCACCCGCTGCCGCTGTCCGCCGCTCATCTCTCTGGGATACCGTCCCTCAAAGCCCGTCAGGTCCACCAGTGCCAGCATCTCCATGACGCGCCGCTTCATTTCCTCCTTCGGGACTTTTCGCATTTTCAGGCCAAAAGCCACGTTGTCAAATACCGTCATGTGCGGAAAGAGTGCATAGCTCTGGAAGACGAAGCCAAAATTCCGCCGGTGAAGCGGCACATGCGTAATGTCCTTCCCGTCAAAGACAATGCGTCCTTCATTGGGCTGTGAGAATCCGGCAATCAGACGAAGGGTCGTTGTTTTGCCGCATCCGGAGGACCCCAGGAGACTGACAAACTGTCCCCGTTCCACTTTCAGATTAAAATCCCGCAGGATGATGTTTTTCTCATAGCCGGCCGTAATATGTTCCAGCTCCAGCAGTGCCATTTCATCCGCCTCCCTTGCCATGGATCACGCTGCCATGGGATTAATTTTCCGGCTCAGCCGGTTGAAAATGCCTGAAATCAGCATGGTCACCACAATCATGACCATGGCAACGGCAGATGCCTGTACCCAGTCACGCAGACTCATGGCATACTGATAAACCATGGTGGAAAGAACTTGTGTATCCGTCGCGCCCAGCAGCTGGGGCGTTGTGTAAGCCGTCATGCAGCCGGTAAAAACCAGTACGGCACCGGTCACCAGACCGGAAACGCTCAGCGGAAAAACGATGCGTAGAAAGGCAACAAAGCGTGTGGCGCCCAAACTGCCTGCCGCCTCCGTCAGATCCTCCGGAATGGAGTCCATTACCCCAAGGAGCGAAAGGATCATCTGCGGCAGAAACAGCTGCACAAATCCAACCGTCATGGAAAACTCGTTGTACAGCAGCGACTGCGGCCGGGAAAACAGCCCCAGTCCTACCAGGAACTGATTCACGATTCCCTTCCGTCCCAGAATGACCATCCAGCTGAAGGAACGAATCACCGGACTGGTAAACATGGGAAACACCGCCAGCGCCATCATCATGCCTTTGCGTTTTGAGTAACGGCTTATGTAATAGGCGCAGGGAAAGCCCAGAAGGGCACACAGCAGCGTACTGAGGAGACTCAGCCGCACACTGCGGCCAAATACCTGCTGAAAATACGTGCTCTGCACCAGCCGGCCATAGTTTCCCAGCGTAAATGAGCTCTCGGAGAATAAGGTAGATAACAGAATGGAAAACAGGGGAATCAGCATAAACACGGTTACAAAAAAGGCGCCCGGCAAAATCAGCAGCAGCCACATGCGTTTGCGCAAACCGTTCATCATCCTGCCTTTTCCCTCCTCAATGTTCGGAAATCTTTGTGCATTCTATCACGATTCCCTTGCACCGTCAACAAATCCTTTCCGGAATGCGCCATAATTCCCTTCCTTTTGTTCGATCTGCCGAAAAAATGTTCGGATTTTGAGCATGATCCTCCGCGGATGGTTTCGGCATGTGTCTCTCTGTCAAGCGCTCAGGGTAAATCCGCTTTTGACTTGTATCCCACCATCAAATCAGGTAAAATATGCTCTGCTTTTATTGAGGACAGTTTTCATTTTCAATCATCAGGAGGATCATCATGTCTTCTGTTTATGATTTGCTTCCCTCTGCAGGCATCTCGCCTGCCCACATCCACCGGGACATTCCCATGTCCGCCTGCACGACCTTCCGGGTCGGCGGTCCCGCTGACTGTCTGGTGGACATTTCCTCCGTTGCGGAGCTTCAGGCCGTCCTGGCTTTTATCCATCGTTACGGCATTTCTCACGTCGTCATCGGGAACGGATCCAACCTCCTGGTTCGTGATGGTGGAATCCGCGGAATTGTCATCCGGATTTCTTCCTTATTCAATAGTGTTTCCGAATCCGCCCAGATCACCAATTCCGAGCCTGCCGCGCAGGCAGGGAAAGCACAGAACGGTTCCTTTATTCATGCCGATGCCGGAATCTCGCTCTCCTCTCTCGCCCAGTTTGCCGCTGACCACGGGCTTGACGGACTGGCACCGCTCTCCGGCATTCCCGGAACCCTGGGCGGAGCCATTCTCATGAACGCCGGGGCCTATGGCGGGGAAATCGGGGAGCTGGTCTCGGATGTTTCCGCCGTCTCCATCGACACCGGTGAACTGGTCACCATTCCGGGATCGATGCTTACCTTCGCCTACCGGCAAAGTTCGTTCATGTCCATCCCCGCCATCATCACCTCCGCCACTCTTTTCCTGCCCTCCGGTGATCCGGACAGCATCCGGGAAAAAATGAACACGATTGCCGTTCAGCGCCGGGAAAAGCAGCCGCTGAATTTTCCCAGTGCCGGCAGCACATTTAAGCGGCCCCAGGGTGCTTTCGCGGCAAAGCTGATTGATGAATCCGGTCTTCGCGGCTTCACCATCGGACAGGCACAGGTAAGTGAAAAGCACTGCGGCTTTATCGTCAACCGCGGAGATGCCACTGCTTCGGAAATTCTGACCCTGATGGACTACGTCCGTAACACGGTTTTCACACGGACCGGATTTTCTCTTGAACCTGAAATTCACATTCTTGGCGAAAACAAACTGCCCGGAGGAGTTACGCGATGAAGTTTCTGATTGTCACCGGCATGTCGGGTGCCGGAAAAAGCACTGTCCTGCACCATCTGGAGGACACGGGATCCCAGTGCATGGACAATTTGCCCCCGCTCCTTCTCTCACAGGTGTTTTCCCTGTTTGACCAGGTCGAAATGGCCCCATCCGCCGTCGTCCTGGGTGTCGACTCCCGCAGCGGCGCATTTTTTGATGCGGAACTCGTTCTCACCGCCATTGACAATGCGCGGAAAAAACACCTTGTTTCCATCCTGTTCCTTGACTGTGATACGGAAACGCTCATTGACCGCTATAAGGAAACGCGCAGAGATCATCCTCTGATGCAGGGAAACCTGTCCCTTGAAAAGGCCATTGAGAAAGAGCGGGACATGCTCCAGCCGCTTCGGGAACACGCAGATATCCTCCTTTCCAGTGGCGGACTCAACGCCCGGGATCTCTGTGCCAAGCTTGACACCCTTTTGTCAGATGAACACAATCCGCGGAAGCTTCGCATTGAAATCATGTCTTTCGGCTTCAAGCGCGGCATTCCAAAGGAAAGTGATCTCGTCTTCGACGTCCGCTTCCTTCCCAATCCTTATTATATTAAGGACATCCGTTCCTATACCGGACTGGAGGAACCGATCCGGGACTATGTCCTGGGCAAAGAGGAAACTAAAACGTTCCTCTCCCATCTGTTCCCCATGATCGACTATCTCCTTCCTCTGTATCAGAGTGAGGGAAAACGCCGGCTGGTCATTTCCATCGGCTGCACTGGCGGTGCACACCGCTCCGTCGTCCTTTCCCAGGCTCTCTATGAGCATCTTCACGCCGGATCTTATCCGGTCAGCATTACGCACCGAGACATCGGCCTGGAGGAGGCCAGCTGGTCCTTCCGGCGAACCCGTTCGCAAACCACCCCCTGATTCTTCGTACTCGAATGATTCCAGATAAAAAGCCCATGATCCTGCCTTCTCTCCCCGATTTGTTAAGAACATATTACGCAATTGTTACAAATGTTAAATTTGTTGTTGACATCTGTTAAAAAACGTAATATTATTGGTCCGATTAAAGATCGAAAGGAGACGCAGTTGGTCATGGGCATTTGTGCGTCACGTCGTTTCAAATATATGGCACTGGTTTTTGCTCTGCTTCTGTTCATCACCGGAACGGCATTCGCGCAGAATTTCCGTCTGGGCGATGAAAACGAAGAAATCGCAACCATTCAGTCTGCTTTAAAACAACTTAAATTCTATACCGGAGATATTACGGGGCATTTCGGAACCCGTACAAAAGAGGCCATCATCAAGTTCCAGAAGAAGCATAAGCTGATGGCAGATGGAATTGTCGGAGAGGATACGCTGCGGGAACTGTATACCGCGGCCGGCATTCCGCTTGAGTCCTCCGCCGTTTTTTCCGGCGGATCCACCAGTTCCTCCTCTTCCGTAAGCACTTCGTCCTCCTCCTCATCGTCCTCTGCATCCGGTTCCGTTCTTCATTACGGTTCCCAGAACGATCAGGTCCGGCAGCTCCAGCAGAATCTTTACACGCTGGGATTTTATAACGGCTCCATTACCGGTCATTACGGCAGCAAAACCGAAGCCGCTGTCTCTGCTTTCCAGCGCTCCAACGGACTTTCACCGGATGGCATTGCAGGCACCAAAACGCTCGCATCCATTTCTTCTGCGCTTTCCGGGAACAGTAGCTCTTCCAGCAAGAGCAGCAGTTCCTCTTCTTCCTCATCCTCATCCAGCAGCTCATCCGGCATGCTGAAACTGGGGACAAAATCCGAAGCCGTCCGTTCTCTTCAGCAGAATCTGAAAGCATTGGGCTACTACGACGGTTCCGTAACCGGCAACTATGGAAACCTGACCAAGGAAGCCGTTTACAGCTTCCAGCGTTCCAATGGCCTTTCCGCTGACGGCGTTGCCGGGGCAAAGACCCTTGCCGCCATCCAGACCAAACTTTCCAACAGCGGAACCAGCTCAAGCACAACCAAGGTTACGACCAGTTCCTCCAGTACCACCGTTTCATCCTCTCTCGGCACCGCTACCGTCCTTACCGAGGGATCCAAGGGCACGGAGGTCAAGAAACTCCAGCAGATGCTGGCCGCCCTCGGCTTTTTCTCCGGAAACCAGACCGGAAACTTTGGCGCACTGACCAAAAAGGCGGTTATGGATTTCCAGAAATCCAAGGGACTTATGGCAGATGGCATTGCCGGCGCCAAGACTCTGGCTGCCATTAACGCCTCCTATTCCTCCAACTCCTCCAGCAAGAGCGGTCAGCTGTCAACCGCCAGCGCCGGAAAAGTGGTTTACTCCAGTTTCTATAACTGGCGCAACAATTACAGCAACGGTGAATATGTGACCGTTTATGATTTCGGCACCGGTTATACCTGGCGTCTTCGCATCATGACAAAAGATCAGCACATGGATGCTGAACCGGTTACAGCCGAGGATACTGCCATCATGCTGAAAGCCTTCGGCGGCAAGACCACCTGGACTCCCAAGGTTGTCTGGGTCACCTTCTCCGACGGCAAAACCTATATCGGTTCTACCCACAATACCCCGCATGGCACGCAGCACATCACCACCAACAATTTCAAGGGACATCTGTGCGTGCACTTCCCGCTTCCCATGGCCCGGGCAGAGGCGATCGGCGATTATGCCGTCACCCATCAGAAAGCCATTAATGCCGGCTGGGAAACCACTCAGAAAATGAACTGACAAAAAAGACCTGATCGTTGATCAGGTCTTTTCTTTTGTCTGCCTTTCTGCCAGGGCTCACCGATTTTCCTGCAGCCACTTTCTCAGGGTCTCCGTTTCCATCCTGTGGATCTTTCCCTGGGTCATATCCGGCTTTCCGCCGCCTTTCCCGGAAAATGCCAGGCAAAACGCACGGGTCAATGGCCGCACATCCATCTGTCCGGAACACAGCGCAAACATCACATTGTCCCCCGCACCGCCGGTAACCAGTGCCAGTTCAGCCCCTTCGGCCAGTTTCCCTGCCGCCCGGGCAATGCCGTCTCCCGTCAGCGCGTCACAGTGAACCACACGAACCGCCCGTCCCTGCTCTTCCTGCGCCTGCCGCTCAAAGAGCTGCATCGCCATCTGACCATTCTGGTACTGCAGGTCCTTCCGTTCATCCAGCAGCTGCTTCACCACTGCCGCACAGTTCTCCGGGCGGCTTGACAAAAGGCGATGCACTTTTTCCATTTCCGCCTGCACCTGGCGCTCCGCCATCAGGGCACGCAGGCCGCAGAGAATCGAAACACGGACGCCACCCTTGTACTTCTGAACACCCAGCAGCCGGATCTGCCCAATCTCCCCGGTCCGCCTCAGGTGCGTTCCGCAGCACGCGCAGGTATCCGCGCCGGGAATGCGCACAATCCGAAGATCCCCTTCAATTTCCTTTTTGCTCCGATACTCAAGGGTTCGCCGGGTCTCCTCATCCGGAATAAAATGCTCAATAGGTACATTAGAATAGATCACCCGGTTTGCTGCCAGTTCAATTTCCGCAGCTTCCTCCTCCGTGATTTCCCCATTGAAATCCATGGTCACGGCCTCAGAACCGATATGAAAACCGACATTATCATATCCGAAACGGGAATGGACCAGACCCGAAAAAATATGCTCTCCGCTGTGCTGCTGCATGACGGAAAACCGCCGCTCCCAGTCAATGCAGCCGTGCACCTGTGTCCCCGGCGTCAGTTCCGCATCCACCAGGTGTTCCACCTCGCCGGCCCGCTCATGCACATCCAGCACATTCGCTCCGCCGAGGGTGCCCAGATCCGGCCACTGTCCTCCCCCCTCCGGGAAAAAAGCCGTCTGATCCAGCAGAACAATCCATTTCCCTTCCGACTTCGGCCGGCATTCCCTTACTGTAGCATCAAACTGGCTGAGATACTCATCCTCATAATATAGACGTCTGGTCATCCTTCTACTCCTCGTTCTCTATTCTGAACATTTTCCATCTTTGTTTGGCCCCGCAGGACAAACCGTCTGAGTATATGATCAAACATGTTTTGGTCATCCGCAGTCCTTTATCTTTCCGATTATCTTCAGATACAACACTCGTACAGAAGGAACTGCAGGTATTTCCCGGCACCCAAGATATCGCTTATCCTTTTTCAGCCAAAGTACTTCTGCATAAGACTTTCAAACAACAGTTTGGCCTCGTCTAGCGCCTTCTGGACGACAACTTTTGATTTGTCAACCTGGGAGACGAAACGCAGAAATTGCTGTTGGATCTCAATCGGAGGAATTAATATCTGCAAAGTGTTGATGGAGTTGAAATTCAGCCCTGCTTTAACCGCACTTTGGTTTTTTGAGACAAATTGTTCCTTTCCAGCAGCACTTTCCATAAAATAAGCAACATATAAAGGCTCCAACACTTTCCTATTCAATCGTATACATGTCAAATGTTGATTTATATACGCTCCATGTTCCGCAATCTCCTGTGTAACAACACCCGTTCTACCGAGATCAGCTGTTATACTTATGAGAAGATCTCCTTCCTCCACTCGAGTTCGTTTTGCTTCGGCATTATCAGGAGCATTTATTGCCTGCATATTCGCAGTTGATATATGGCAATCTTTCACATTTTTGATTGTAATGAACCATTCCTTCCCATCATCGACACAATACTGAGCCCAACCTCGTGAACCTGATGTAAGAAACTGAATATGTTCTGAAAGCTGATGCACAGGATAATCATGAGGATTCAATCTTGGCTCCCCAAACATCTCGATAAATCGGGCTTTGACGAGGATGTCGAGTGTATTGAGCTGCTTCTGATATCTTTCAATGATATCAGAAACCTTATCAAGTACAGCTACTATTCTGTCTTGATCTTCAATTGAGTGAACGTCGATGACCACATCAGATAATGTAGCTTTGTTGAGTGTCTTGCCCATAACCGCTTTGTTTGTACCTTCGTCCCAATCCCTATGAAGCAATAGGTAGTAGAGATACTCAGGCTTAATTGTGGTGATACCTTTATCGATAAACGCCATGATTGCTTCATTTGAATACATTGGTATTGGTGTTATGCTTACTTTACCAATTGACAGTTTGAAGCTCATGATCACTGTGTTTGCGGGAATTGTCTTTATTCCACTTTCCTCAATAGCTAATCTGGAAATCGATTCTTTAGTAGCATATATGTACTTACCGGCACCTGACAGATCAGCGATGGAAACCCAAGGATATTCGGGCTGTGACCAGTATTCAGTATTATCTCGGGATGGAGTTTTTCCCATCTGAAGTTCAAACAAATCCGACAGCTTATACTTCATTAATTACCCCCACAAATCCGAATTTGTCGTGTTTCTCTAAATACATAGAAAAAGCCTTATGTAAGTTTATCCAGCGTCTGCTCAATCGCATTGTAACCTGCAATCTGCAAAGTTGCTCGCTGCAGAACCTTGATAGATTAAACTCAAAACTGAATTCAATCAATCCACCATTCCGGTGTCAGCTCATCAAGCTTCATTACGCGGTCTTTGGAATAGTCAATCATGATTTCTATCTCCTTGTACCGTCCTGGCATCAGTTGAACCATCAGCTCTCTGAAGGCACCGCACGGTGCACCTTTTCCTTCATTCGGTGGGATGCAGAGAACCCGATCAATTTCATGTTCGCCGTTGGTGATCATGTTGAAGATCGCATTCCGCTCGGCACAGATTCCCAGTGTCGAACAGGTGTCAATGCATACACCGACATATATTTTTCCTGATTTCGAACGTACAGCGGCAGACACTTCTCCTGCCGTCACATAATCAGAAATTGTCCTGGCATTAAGCACATTCTTTGCAGCATTGTACATGTCAATCCAAATTTGATCCATGGTTCCTTCCCTCCATCTCAGCGATTTATCATGGCAATACATCATGGCCCTGTTATATCTATCATTCCAATCTGCAAGCACATCCAGCTTATCCAATGTTTGCAGGAAATACTGGTCCACTGATGATAAATGCTGTTCCTGCTTCTTCTGGTACTTTTCATAATTCATTAGGTGCTTTTAGTATGAACCGTATATACGTCACACGATCTGCTGTTTCCAGAGCATCCTGCCGTGTCATGCACAGATAATCATCAATTTTCTTCTGCCGGTCCTTCATGTACATCGGTTTCTGATTCAGCGTCTGCTCTTCCGCGATGTCCAGATACACCATTACGATTTATTCAGTGCATCCAGTTTCTTTAGCAACAGATAGTTTTCTGCGATTTCCGTATCGTTCCTTATCTTCCCTTTTTCAATACCGGCAATAACCTCTGCTGCAAAGGGATCTTCCATCCAGCAATCCAGATATTGATTGTCAAAATACATACTTGTATTGTAAATCGCTTCCGGGCATTCACCAAAAAGGATGTTCAGCATTACCGTTTCCCCGTTCTACCAAATATTTATCCAAAGCTCCCTTTTCCAGGATTGTACCAGGTAAAATCCTTGTTCATTGTATGCTTTAAGCCTGGTCTTATACCGACGATTATTTGATTTGAATTCCTCTGAAGCGGTCGAGGTATCCATCCGTTCATCCGGAAAAGAAACCGGCGAACGCGTTTTATCCATATGGTATTTCTCTCGCTCGTTTGATTCTGTTTTGCGATCGCCGGCAGCCCTGTCAGCGCTGAATCACCTGACCAAGTTCAGTCATTTTTAAGCAGTTCCCGAAGCTTCTTCGTCTCCTCGACAATCAGGTCATTCAGGCGGTCCAGTTCATCAAGAATATCGCTAGTGGGCGGATATTCAACCGGTACATATTCCGTTTTCTTGTACTTGTTGATGGATAGGTCATAGCCATTGTCAATGATCTCCTGTTTCGGAACAAAGAAGCTCTGTTCGGTGCGTTCTCTGTTTTCCTCCCCGGCGAGATTGTGGAAACGGGCAATAATGTCCGGAATGTCACTGGCCTCGATCGGGCTGCGCTTGTCATCCAGGCTGAATCCGTCGGCTTTCATGTCATAGAACCAAACCTTATCGGTGCCGCCGTGGCCGGTTTTAGTAAAGATCAGGATCGCCGTGGATACACCGGCGTAAGGCTTAAACACACCAGAGGGCATGGAGATGACCGCCTCGAGACGGTTGACTTCCACCAGTTCCTGCCGCATGGCTTTATGCGCTTTGGAGGAGCCGAAAAGAACACCGTCCGGAACAATGGAGGCACAGCGACCGCCCGTTTTGAGCGCTTTCAGGAATAGCGCGAGGAACAGGAGTTCTGTCTTCTTGGTTGGCGCAATCGTCAGCAGGTCCTTGGAGATGGTTTCTTTGTCCAGACTTCCGGTGAAAGGCGGATTGGCCATGATCAGGGAGTATTCATCTCTGTGGGTATTGTCCTCGGAAAGGGAATCCATCCAGGTGATATTGGGTGCCTCAACGCCGTGCAGCATCATGTTCATAGCGCCGATGCGCAGCATGGTCTGATCCGTGTCAAAGCCGGTAAACATGGTGATGGTATAGTGCTGCTTGTTTGCCTTCTGCATCAGTTCTTTCGCGTAATGTTCCGAAATGTACTGTGCCGCGGCGCAGATAAATCCCGCCGAGCTCATTGCCGGATCCCCTAATTTGAGGGATTTGATACAATCACATTTTACATTCCGTAAAATGAACACCCTTTTGAACATATTCCCGACCGTTAAAAGGATGTGTTCATACCTTTTAACGGTCGGGAATATGGTGGCTGTGTACATCACTCATACTCCTTCTTCGTCCATTCCCGGATCTTCGGCAGCATGTCCAAGAAGTGCTGGCCGATCTTCTGAGCATCATACTCGTTGGCTTCAATGATAAAGCGCAAGCCGTCAGGGGTTAGGATTTTGCCGAAAGCCTTGTCGCTCTTGTACTTCTGGAATTCCTCATATTCCTTATTCGATATCTGTTTCATGGCATCTCACCCCGCCAAACTGGAATTTGCTCACTTCTTTTTATAATCATATTACAACGTCCCCA
>JAGAHV010000266.1:0-4550 GCA_017626895.1 Clostridia bacterium
AATCGTCCCCATGGATACGAAAGAGTCACTTCCGCATACGGCATGCGGAGGTGACTCTTTTACAGCCATGGACCACGGGGCTAAGCCCGGGCTGCTTTCGATCTGAGTGATTTGACAATTTGGAACAATTGCCTGAATTTGCTTGAATTGGATAAGAAGTTCAATACAATACTGATATTATGCCGGAGTGTGGATGATAGCGGGTGTATCCCGCCGTTGTCCACATCTCTGCATATATAAAAATGTCTGAAACGGTGCGGCACCGGGTTCATCCGGCACATGGAAAATGGTCTGAGCCGGAGTGAAAAGTCGTGCCCGGAAAGGAGGAGGCAGCGAGAGAAAACCAATGGCCGGGAAACGGGATATATCCTGACCATGTGAATTCTAAAGGATCCGGTCATGCAGACACTGTCTGTGGGCCGGTTTACGTGTCCCGATTGAATCTATTTTAAGGAGATGTCAACATGTCAACTTTTAGCATTATCCTGATTTTGGGAATTCTTCTGATCATCGGTGGTCTTTCACTGATGAGCACACCGCTTATCACCTTTATCGGTGCAGGCTATTTCATCATCATTCTGTTCTTCGTTCACGGTATCTTTGGTGTGATCCGGGGATTGATGGAGAAGCAGTTTGATAAAGGCTTTTTCTTTTCCATCGTCAGTTTGATTCTGGGCATCGTTGGACTTTTTGTCCCCGGTGCGGCGGCGATGGGAAATTCCGTGCTGCTCTATATGGCGGCGGCCTGGTTCCTTGTCCATGCGGTAATGACCATTATTGATGCCATTGCCGGCAGACAGGAGGGCGAGGGAATCGGTTCAATGATTCTGGGAATCCTCCTGGGCGTGGCGGAAGTTGTACTGGCCATCATTTCCGTGATGAACCCGGCCGTGCTTGCCATCGGTCTGGGCGTCCTCATTGGCTTCTACTATATGGAAACCGGATTTAACCTGATCGCGGTTGGTTCGGCACTGTGCAAAGGCAGCAACCACATCACGCTGCTGTACACCATCATGGGTGTGCTGGCGATCATTGGCGGCATTTCCATGCTGGCGACTCCGCTGCTGACATTTGTAAGCGTCGGATACGCCATTATCGCCCTGTTCTTCCTGAATGGTATTGTCGGCATTATCGGCGGAATCAGCGAAAAGCGGTATGACAAGGATTTCTTCCTCTCCATTCTCAGCCTGATTCTGGGTATTGTCGGATGCATTGTTCCGGGCGCTGCCGCCATGACCAATGATATCCTGCTCTTCATCGCCGCCGGCTGGTTTATCATCCGCGGTATTCTGAGCATCGTTAACGCCTTTGAAAGCAAGAAAAATGGCGCCGGTACCTTTGTGTGGATCTTGGGCATCGTCCTTGGCGTGGCTGAGATCATCCTGGGTGTTGTTTCGTTTATCTATCCTTCTATCGCAGCGACCATCTCGGGCATTCTCATTGGCTTCTACTTCATTGAGACGGGTGCCAACATGATCTTCACCGGTTCCAGAATTGCCAAAGGCGTTGCCGAGGCCCGAAACCTTTCACGTTATTGAGAGGAACAGGGGACACGGTTCAGTCCATCCGCAATTTGAGATGAGCAGAGGATCTGCGTTCATCCGATAAGCGGTCTGGACTGAAGGCTTGGTCATTGTTCCGGCTGGATCATCGGCAGGCATTGACCGGCACGATGGAATCTCACTGGCTGCCCCATCCTGCATGTGCAGGCGGGGCGGCCTTTTTATTTCATCGGAAGAAGAAGGGAGCGCTTTCTGGAAAAGGCGTATTCCTTGATTTCTCGGGGGCCAGGGCATAAAATGATCAGTCGAATGGAACAGGGGATACTGCTGGGTTTGCGACCGGCAAAGAGCAGCCTTAAAGATAGTTATTTTCCCCCAGCACTCTTTATTCCTGACCGGCATGGCGGCTCACTGAGAGACCGAGGCATCCGTTTTATCAGATCAGCGAACCGTCCCTGCTTCCCGCGGGGGCGGTTTGGTGCGCATCAGATCGTACCATGGTGTGCGGCACAGGGACAAACGGGGGAGCACGGGGCGAGGCTGTGGAAAGTGTTTGACGTTCGACCGAGAATGGATTACACTTTAGGCAGAACAGAGTCGGTCAGCAGAGGACATGGTGAGAGGAAGCGAGGAAACATGGCTAAATTTCGAATCTGTCCGCACTGCGGACATAGAAATTCCCCCAATAAAATCCAGTGCGAGATTTGTGAGGAGGATCTGATCTCCGTCCGTGTGACGGAGGAGACAGCCGAGAAATCTGCACCTCCTGTACCGGCTCCGGAGCCGGAGGCCCGCAGGATTCGCATCTGTGAGAACTGCGGAATGCACCATCGGCCGAATGAACGGAAATGCAGTCAGTGCGGAGAGGATATTTCAGATATCCTGCCTGTGGCGGAAAACGGACCTGGTTCGCAGGAACCGACACCGGTCATGCTGTTGCCCCGGCGGTATATGCTTGCCAGTCTCCAGGGGGATCTGCTCTATGAAATCCCGGAGGGGGAAACGGTTCTGGGTCGGGAGGCGGCGCTCTCGGATTATCTCAGGGAACGTCTTTATGTGGGCAGAAAGCAGGCCAGGCTTTGCCTTGAGGATGACCGGCTGAGTATTGGGAATCTGCGTGCAACGAATGAGACATTCGTGAATAACCGGCGTCTGGGTGATCAGATGACGGAACTATGCGAAGGGGATGAGATTGGTCTGGGCGGCAACAGCGTAAGTGGAAAGCGTCAGGACCTGGCGGCCTATTTCCGTGTGGTAAGAAAATGATGTACATTGCACGAATTCTGTATCCGGTGGAGGTACTGGGGCCCGGGAAACGCATCGGCATCTGGTTTGACGGCTGCGAACATCACTGCAGGGGCTGCAGTAATCCCGAACTCTGGGAGCAGCAGGAGCGGTACCGGGCAGAAGCCGGGACGGTTCTTGAAATGATCCGGATGATTGCCGGGGAGAATCCGGTAGATGGTTTTACCCTGACCGGCGGGGATCCGTTCCTGCAGCCGGAGGCGCTGAGGGAGCTCCTGGACCCGCTGCGGGAGATCAGTGAGGATATCCTGGTCTACACCGGTTATCTGGCGGAGGACCTTAAAAAGCGGTATCCGGAGCTGCTCGCCCGGATTGCCGTGCTGATTGACGGACCGTATATGGAAGCGCGAAACCATGCGCTTCCTCTGATCGGGTCTGACAATCAGCGGATCATTTACCTGAAAGAGGGCTACCGGGAACGGTATGCACCGATTCTGGCACAGGAAACCAGCCGTATTCAGAATTTCCGGGTTCGCGACGGAATCATCTCCGTGGGCATTCACCGGCCGGATTATGCGCAGCAGCTGAAAGACGCGGCACAGAGAAAGGGACTGACGATTGATGAGTGAAGCGGTATATTCAAAGTGGCACCAGGAGCTGGAGATTTTCCGGCGGATAAAGCCCTGCCTGATTCTGGAGGGGAATATCCTGGACAGCTACCTTTACCCGGAGGACGGGACCATTCCGAAGGGGACCATCGTGCGTCTGCCGGCCTACCTGCATTATTACCTCAAGGACCTGGGATATGAGAACATCGTGATGTTTGATGATATCCGCGGGTTTTATAATTCCTGTGAGGACGGATATATTGAGCGCTTTGCGGAGCTGGTGCGGGCACGCCTTGAAAACAGGTCGATTCATGCAGAATTCCGGGGAAAAGCCGCCGGTTCGGCAGCGCGTCTGACGGCTGCTGCGCTGACGCAGCGAAAAATGCCCACCGCGGTCATTCTGGATTTTGCCTCGCGCTATGTGTGTGATCCGGGCAATTTGCAGCAGTCGGAGATTGAGGGATTCACCGTTTTGCAGCAGGCCTCACTGGATGCCGGCGAGGTCCGGACGGAAAATGGGACGCTCAGGAACCTGGTGATTCTGCTGGTCAATAAGATCAATGACGTGCCGGCGTGGTTTTATCTGGGAAATCCCAATGTCAAGCCCATCCTGCTGCGTACGCCGTCAAAAGAGGAGCGGGCCGAGATGGTAAAGGGGGAAAATTTCCCCTCTTTCTTTGCCGCAAGACAGTATTCTCTGGAGCGTCCCGAGTTTGATGCCCATCCGGAGGAACTGGAAAAGATTCAGGACCGGTTTGTTGCCCTGACGGAGGGTTTTTCCTTCACGGAACTGAACGGCCTGCGCCGGCTGTGCAAGAACCAGAATATCCGGATCCGGGACATGTGCTCGGTGATTGATCTGTACAAGTTTGGGATTAAGGACAATCCCTGGAACAAGCTGAATGTGGATGATTTCCGTGAGGCGGATAAAGCATTCGAGAAGCGGGTCAAGGGACAGCCGGTGGCCATGATGCAGACGCTGGATGTGGTAAAGCGTGCCATGACAGGGCTTTCGGATATCGCATCATCTGCCCATGGAAAACCAAAGGGCGTGCTCTTTTTTGCAGGCCCCACCGGCACAGGCAAAACGGAGATGGCCAAAACGCTGGCAGAGAAACTCTTTGGAGATGAGAGTGCCTGTATCCGGTTTGACATGAGTGAATTCAGCCAGTCCCACAGTGATCAGCGGCTGCTG
>JAGAHV010000267.1:0-9516 GCA_017626895.1 Clostridia bacterium
ATTACCTCAGCGGAATCTTCAATACACCATCACAAATCCTTGTGACCAGCGAACTTGATCCGGAACTGCACGCCAGCCTGCGGATTCTGACAAAACGCGCGAAAGAAGAAGATGTGGAGAACTTTCTGCGGATGACACAGGGATTCACAGAACCAGCAGACAGACAGAATGCGGATGCAGTGCTTCAATTGAGTGTGTCAGCCAACCGAAGCGTATATGAAGAAATCAAAAGGATTGGCCCTGTCGCGCAGCGACAGTTAGGCAAATTTTGGGCCAGAACCAAGCTGATCCGGCAAAAGGCCAACATTGAGGCCTGCAGAGGAGGGTTCCTGTTATGTGCGAAGCGTTGAGAGACCTGATGAAGGATGAAATTCAGGAAGAAATTCAGAAAGCTGTGCAGGCTACACAGCAGGCTGCAGAGCAGGATGCTGTAAAAACGAAAGTTGCAATGATTAATAATCTAATGGTTAAACAGAACTTGAATGCTGCAGAGGCGATGGACATCCTAGGCATTCCCCCTGCTGATCAGATGAAGTATACACCATGGCTGTAAAAGCAGAAAGGCAGGTTTTATCAAGTTGCCCACTGTGCAGCGATCTAAGCCGGGAAGACAATCCCTGGCGGGAAAGCGGCATGGTGGGCCGCTTTTTTATTGCCAGCGAGACAGACTGACAGTCGGCGCTCTCCTCCTCAGGTCTCAATTTTGGTCATTTGCCAGAGCAGCATTACAGGAGGCCTGGATATGACTTACTGTCGCTGCGTAACAGGGCCAATCCTTATTATAATGGCCTGCCATCTCTTGAACTTATCTATGTCGCTCAAAAATACGTGAACAGTAACGTCGAATCGACACGAATCCGAATCTGATAACCGATGTTCATCCTGGTTTTCTGCACCTCACTCTCCTGCCTGCAGTTCATCATGACCACGACAGCCTCCTCCCCGGCCTCCGCCAGGCGCCATTCATCCCGCTGTGTCGCGTCTGTCCATTGGCGGAAAGGAAGAGATACAGGCCGGATCTCCTCCGGATGAACATAAGCAAGGGGCCGGTTTCCCGGTAATCCGGCGCTTAATCATGAAGGAGGATGCTCATTATGGTACTCAATGAAGGTAAGCACATAAAAAAGCTTTCATTACTCAATGTAATGAAAGCTGAACAGAGAGATTTTTGCTCACGGTCAAAGGAAACCATGTGCTATATGCCATCGGGTCCAACCATACGTCAGTTGTTTAGGAGCTTACGTTTCCCGGCCCCTTTGCTGATCAATCAGACACATCTGCACAGATGAAAGGATTATTTCCATTTCTTTCCGGCAACATATCCCTCTTCCGTCATATTGCAGCTGAATCCGCAATGGGCTTTGCCTTCGGCGGTCTGCCGCGTGGTCTCTTCGGTTTCTGCTCCTCCACTCGATCTCTTGCTTTCGGTGGTCTTCCTCTGGGCCTCCTGGGCTTTTCCTCTGATTCCTCTTTGTTCTTTGGCGGTCGTCCCCGCGGACGTTCAGAGGATTTGGAGGTTTCAGTTTCCTCAGAGTTTTCGGATTGACCAGCACGTTTATCTGAAGTGTCCTTCCTGCGTTTCTCCTTTATCTTCTTGTCTTCCTGCTTTTCCTTCTTTTTCTGCATCTTCTGATTATATTTCCGGGCAACGGTCTCCAGATACTCTTTCTCAACATTCAGTTTTTCGAAGATTGGCATCATTCCGGAAATCGACCGGTGCTGCAAACCATATGTTCCGTCTGAAAGAGGAGTCATGGTAACTGATAGCAGCCGGTCAATTGTCACAGCGATATCATTTTGGGGACCTGCTGAATGCTTCACTCCAGCCGCTTCCCTTGAAGCTCTGGCAATTTCAGTGGTAATGATTGCTGCAATAAATGCGATGAACATCCGGCTCTGCATCGATTTATCTGATTTCGCAGGAATTCGGTCAAATTCAGGAAGCGTGCTGATGAGATCAACGCATTTTTCAGTCACCTCACGCAGTTTGTAAAGATGGTTTGCCCGCTCAGCTGTCATTTCTGAATGTGTCCCGATCGCATAAAGTCCCTTGTCCAATACTTCCCGACGGATCTCCTCCTCATTCTTTACCGCTTCTATATCGTATGGGGTCGTTCCTTTCAGTGTCAGAACATTTTTAAGTTTCGCGGGAATCGTTACAGAAAAAGGCTTCTTTTCCTTTTTCTTTGCCTTATCTTTCTCCCGTTTCTTTTCGTATTCGATGTACTCCTCAGCCTTTTCCCGGATGTCCTCAATAGCGCCGTCGATTTCATCAAGCAGCGCAAAGGCACTTTCTCCGCCGCTTTGAAAATCATAGAAGAGATGTACCCACTCCTCTGGATCACAGTTATTGAAGAATGCACTTTTAACGGAATCACCAAAGAGTCTTTCGTGAGGAATTCTCAGCGAACTTTTGCATTTTCTGACTTCCTCCCCTTTCTCCATGACTGCATTTTTGAAGCCAGCCGTATTTTCCTTCAGTCTGACAACAACATCATCTGCGATGGTCAGCAGATCCTCAAGACTATTAAGATCATCCAACCCGCGGTCAATAATCGCTCCGGCAACCGATATGCCCCATTTTTCAAGGAACTGAACGACTGTCTTTATGGCCGCATGATCCGGCACATTGCCATCATAAACGTCATAGGTGACTGGCGTTCCATCCGGTGCCACACCGTACAGGATTCCATATTGGCTGCCGCCTGTTCCGAGGGTCGTCTTTCCCGGGTTAGCCTCTTCAGCGTCTTTCCTGTTCCCGTCCTTACTTGAACCATCCCAGGATACATAGCCGGTGCTGATGCCGTTTCGAGTACATTGAAGCACCCATAATTCCTTGAACCGATCCATTTCTTCTTTCGTGATCTGCCGGTCAAAAAAGACAGACCAGTAAGAATCCGGGTACATTTTGTCCGAGAAAATCCGATTGCGTTCCATTTTGGCCGAATAATGACTGACATCTGAATGACAGGAAACCGCGTACATGGCATAATCCAGAATGCTCTTCGTTCTTTTTGGACCAAACACGTTCTCAAGACATGCTTTCAGTCCATTTTGTTCGGCAATCACTGAGACAGACACATACAAACCAATGGAAACGTGATCCCGCTTATGTGCCTGAAAAAGATCCGAAAAATGTTCGAGATACGTCTGATTTGGACGCATCATTTTTGAGTCTTCACAGGGTGTACCGATTGATTTTCGGTTAGGAATCAGCCGCTTTTGAACTTCACTGTAAATTTGCCCAAAGGTGTACTCAACCCGATCTTTGTATACGGATGCGCCTTCCGGAATCGGGACACTGGGCCAATGATTGTTTGCCAGGAAAAATCACCTCATCCTGCTGTTTGATTCAGCCGAGATTATACGTACAATTGTGCATGGACATTTTCACAACGATTCGATTTTTATCTGACCAATCCGCTGTCCGTGTCAGATTTTTGGCATTCAAAGCCGATGGTTTCAGCGAAACAGCGGTTCAGCGGCCCCCAATCTTTATTCCGGTCATCCGGCATCCGCGCACAGATCGCCTTTTGCTTCGGCAGTTCATCCCGGATGAAATCCCGAATCGCCGGAATGTGCGGATGAAATTCCCCTTCCGTCGTCGTCTTCTTTTTCTCCAGCAGGAGATCTATGGCTGATCTGAGCGAGGGCTCCATGTCCATTTTCAGAAGTTCCTCAAACAGCACCGGCGGAGCAGCGTGACAGTGTTCAATGTACTGCGCGCACAGGAGAGGACGCAGCGCATAGAAATACTTTTTATATCGAACCGTTTCTCCGGTCAGATGCTCCTTAAAGGTTTTCACAGCTGTCCCATAGTAATGATATGCTGCTGTCTTTTCAGAGAAATATCCCTCCACGACGCCGCGAATACGCTTCCAGGTTTCCGTCGTTCTATATACAACGGGCGAACCGCTCCATTCAAACAGCGTCGCGTTTCCCCTGGCAGCCTGGATCATTGCCTTTTTCAGATCCCATCCGTTGATATCCAGCAACCCGTCATCTTTCCATTCGATCACATCTCTGGGCTCATCCAGCCGAATATAGTCCTCCGGCGGACGGACATAGATAAACCGCACATCAAAGTCACTGTCCGGAGACGCGAAACCCCAGGCCCTGCTTCCGGACTCCACGGCATGCAGGACACGAACGCCGCATGCTGATTCAATCTGTTTCAGTTCTCCCAGAATCGTTTCCCGCATATCCATCATAATCCTCCATCACCGCATGACGATTGATCCGCTCCACAAAGGCGCCCACCTTTTTCATATCCGGGTTATCCGGCAGTGTGGTCTTGCGCGCCGCTTCTTCGAATTTACGCTCGTACATGTCCAGTACCTCGTAGAACTCCGGGGACAACGTCCCCTCTTCCATCATGTATCCGCCGCTCCGGATCTTCATCAGGAGCGGCAGATCTTCCTGACGGCAGGTAATGATCGTGTGCTCATTCAGGATATCGATCACGGTCATCAGCAGACGGATCAGATGCATGGCGTGCTTGTTCAGATGATTGGCGTCCTTCTTGTGATTCCGGTGTCCCACCTTATCGTAATCCCGGACAACCCCGCGAAGCGTATCCAGCATGCTGCTGTAATCGCGAAGCGGCAGATGCTCATAACAGGCATCCACGAAGATTTCGGTTTCCATTTCAGGGGTTACGGCCTGATCAATATAGAGCCGGATGCTGCCTGCACCGACCCGCGGATTCCTGTGGTTAAAGTCATCCATGGCATTTCGCACGGAGTTCAGGATATGTTTCTCCCTGTCACTTTGCGGCAGCGAATCCCTCGCAATGGCATTCTGCAGGCGGCGCAGCTGTGCGCTTGCGTATCCGCCGAAAGATTTTATCGCCCGTTTTGAGAGAAACAGTTCCTGGCTTGAAAGCAGTTCCTCCCCCAGCGGAGTGAGAATCATGTATTTCTCTCTGGGCAGACCAATGATCTCGCAGCAATTGGGGTTGCACTCCAGAAGCAGTTTGACCAGCTTGTTGAACCCATATACCACTGTATCCGTGTGATCATCCACATATTGCTCGAATTCCGTCAGGCCGAGAATGTCGGAGGGCTGCTGCATGGCAACGCCCCGAAAATCCACATCACTGCCTTCGCGGTTGGTCCCGTATCCGTAACTGCCCGACAGTCCCAGCAGCATGATTCGCCTGCCAAGATGCTCGTTCTCTCTCAGAAAATCGTATTCGCTTTGCGCGATCATTTGTTTAAAATCCGGTATTTCCATCCTGATAACCCCCTCCTCCGTCTCGTCTTTGTCGTTGTCTTGCTGCCTGTCCGGCGCCTGAATCTGTCGCTCTGCCGCAGTCCATGCTGCTTAACCCGTTCCCCGGGCAGCGGCCCTTACCCAGGTCGGGGACAGGAAACGTCCTGGCACCGAAAGACCGGCTGCCGAGGAGACCGACCAGACATGACCGTCCAAATTCAAAAGCGGCTTTTCCGCAAATCTTCCGCGACAGCCCTGTTCCCTGCCTCTTCATCATTCCTGCTGTACAGGGAGCAATGCGCATTCCATTATTTTGTCCAGTCAGAAACGAAAAGAAGGTTCCCTTCTGTCTTATCTGCTGTCAGCAGTACCACCCGTTTTATCTGTTTATCCATCTCAATTGAGCAGCCTTTACGTGAATAGATGGCAACGCACTTCTCCTGTTTCATCCGTTATTGTTTCCGGCGCTTTCTGCGTTCTTTTGGATGAATGGACAGAAAATCCTTAAAGCGCTTTTCTGCCTGCAGGACGCTGTCATACAGATCCTTCAGTTCTTCGTATGGAACCCCGTATACATCCGTGTAATCTTTCAACAGATCGTTCATATTTGTGGCATCGATCCATAAGTCCTGATGGATTTCCTCAATCACTTCTCTTACATCCGGATCCATTGAACTTCCCTCTTTTGCTGGCCTCACTGTTGATCATTTGCCGGAGCAGCATTGCATGAGGTCTGAATTTGACTTAACTGTCGTTCGCGACAGAGCCGCTCTTTTCCGGTGAAAATGCAGATTCCTCCCTGCTTCGAAAGCACACGGACTTTTCATGTGCAGTCAGTGGAATTTCCGAAGGAATCGATAACCTACCTACCATTCTCACCCAGTACGGCAAAGGATGAGCAGGATAAGACAGAGAACAGCTGACAGGAACCCCGGGCAGAACCTTTTCATCCATTTTTCCTCCGTTCGTGTTTAGGACCTTCACCGCACGTATCTGTTACGGGCGCTTTCACAACTTCATCTGTTCATGACAGAATCAGTATACCATATCATCTCCGGATCTGAAAGAGACCTTTGGCCGCAGGCCGAAGCGTCCAGGCCCTGGTCCGGATTGGGCAAACGATCTCTGCCGGGCAGGGCCAGACCCAGAGGAATGTGCACCCTTTCCCGGACTGGTTGAATTATACCACGGCTTTATCTCCTGTACAGCTTCACAAACGTGCTCCTTTTGTGACACTTTCCGTCACCACGATGACCAGCCGGATCCGAGCTCATTCACGGATCCGGCTCATTGTCGTTTTCACTTTGCAATCTCACAGATTTTCTTAAACGCACGGTTCCGGATCTTCCTCAGTCCCTGCAGGCTGTATAGATCACCGAACTGTTCCTGAAATCCCGAAATCAGTTCCCGCCAGGTGCTCCCTCCCAGCCACTGTGTCTTTACAACGTACCGTTCCCGTTCATTTAGCACGTGCAGCCAGGATTCCACATACGCCATCATCGTCGTTCTTCTGCTGTATTCCTCCTGCTTTTTCCTCATTTCCGCCTCCATCTCCCGCATATATTCCGGGGTATCCCCGTCCGCAATCCTTTGGGCAAGCCCTCCCGTCGGGTCCCCGACTTCGCTTCCATGCGGCATTCCCGTCCATTTCTGCGTAATGGATATGGAGTTTTCAACCATCGTGTCCCTCATCTGCCGGATCCTCTTCTCCAGGTTTTCAATTTCCGTCTTCAGGAAAGCACTGCGGGCAACACTCTCCCTGTAATGATCCAGGCAATACCTTACCTCATTCGGCTCCATGATTTTCTCCTTCTCTGCTTTTCACTTGTCCCTGCGTTTCCCCTGACCTGTCACTTCATTCTGCGGATAATCAGGTGGTCAATCGGGACGCCGTACAGATCTGCCAGCTGAACCAGCCGCACGGTGCACGGCAGGAAATCGCCATTTTCCCAGTGCGACACAGACGCGGATGAAACCTGCATCATGTCCGCAACATCCATGGCTCTGTATCCCTTCCTCATGCGGACCGCCCGCAGATTCATTCCCGTTGCCGTTAAATCGATTTCCCCTGTCACTTTTCATCGTCCTTTCTGTCGCTCATCCGCTGTTCTCAGCACCAGCATCATGAATCCAGTTCCACGAGTTTAGCCTCTATCACCCCTCTGCCCTGTTCGTAACATCTCCGTGCTACCTCCATGTAGTGCCGCATCGCTTCCCGGGCACCCGGTATGCAGGTGATTTCAAAACAGAATTTCAGGACCACACAGTTCTCCCGAAGATCTCCTCGAGGATTCGGGAATAATGGATGATCTGATCTTCTAACCATGTCTCATACGTCCTTTCTGCAGCTTCCTGCGCTTTTCTGAGTGATGTGGTTCTCAGATTGATCCATCCTCTGCCGGCCACATCACCGCTTTCCTCATCCACGAACCATTCCATGTCACGGCATTCCAGCCAGAAAGAGTCCTCTCTTCTCAGGAGCCGCATTTTCACACACTCACATCCGTCTATTCTCATGCGGCATTCGGCATTTCCATCTTTCCCGACACTCCACACTGCACCTTTCATTTTCCCGTTCCTTTCCTGATTCAGCCCAGATACCAGTACCCGATCACAGGACACCGACCCATTCTGAATACACACCGGGCAGCTGCCGCGAATGCGGCAAGCCCGGTTTCACTCTCTGAGACTAATTCGTTCCAGCTCACAACAGAAATCACACAGGAACGCCACCCGATCGCCGAATTTCCGGTAATAGGGATATTCAGCCGGCCGACCCGATATCCGTTTCCCGCAGACTGCGCAGCCAACCGAAAAGTAACGAAATCTGTTCCGTACCGTGATCTCCATAAGCACCGATTCCGGTACGGTAAATTTTCTGTTCCGCCAGACCGGGGCTCCAAATTCCCTGTTCACTTTATGCGCAGAATCCTGGTCCCCGGGCATTGCGGCTCTTTCGGTGCCCCTGTCTGACAAATCGGCGCTGTACGCCAGGCTCCCGTCTGAACAGCGCTCCCTTTCGTGCCTGTCGCCGTTGTTCCTGCCTGCCGCTTTGCCCATTGGCTGGCTGTCACCGCGTGCCAATGGACACCGCGCATCCCACGGAGGAGATGCCGGATACCGGTTTATCCTTCTTTCCATCACTCTGCCTCCCTCAAATACTCTGCCTTGACATATCCCCCATGGAAAACCCTGGCCCACAGTTCGCCTTTTTTGCTGTAACGCCAGCCAAGCACGCTGATGCGTGACCCGGCTTTTATCCGCATCAGGTACCTGCCATCCGGGGTTTCCCGTTTGTTCACCGGTCCATCCGCGATGAGCACATACACCTTTTCACGGATCGGCATATCCAGATAGCTGACATCGACCCAGCCTTTCGTCCCGTTTGTCGTCGTAATTCTGGCATAGCCATTGCGGATTTCATGGATTTCCCCTTCATACCCGTGACGGATCCGTCCGACTTTCATCGCGGCTCTGTCGGGTGCGGACCGAATCCACACCCATTCCCCCTTATGAACCGCACATACGAACGCCGTATCTGCCTGCCCGGTTCCCGCACTGACAAACACCGTCAGGAAGACCAGCAGAAGCAGCAGAATGCCTTTTGATTCAGTCAAGCTCTTCATTCCCAATTTTCTCCCCCTGTTCACTCTCCAGAAACCGGTAATTCCGGCCCTTATCCCGTGCAATCTGCAGCGCATACCCCTTGCTCATTTCATAGATCCGGCTCGCCGTGGCCTCATCGAAATCCATAAGCTCATCCATCAGCCATTCGGATGAGAGGATCGTCTTCTTTCTGGCAATGTAACGGGCATTGACGATCTGGTACGCCAGCTTCACATCCGCATCTGACGGTCCTCCGGCCGCCCGCGCCCTGCCCAGCTTGAATAAGTCGTCGATGTAAAGCACTTCACACTCTTTGTATCTCCGGACACGACTGTTATATTCCTCCTCGTTCACAAGTCCTTTCAGCCGCACCGATTCCTCCGGCCAGCACATATACCGCACGCTTTTATTCCCGGCAAGCAGCTGACCGCATATGGCCGTGCAGATGTGCGTTTTTCCGCAGCCGACCGCCCCGCCGATATAAAACCATCTGTCCTCCTCATCGTGAACATACTGCTTTGCTTTTTTCCTGATCCGTTCCTGCCAGCTGCTGGTGACCTCAAAGGACTCAAACGTCTGCCGGCGGATACTCCCCGCCAGTCCCGAATTCTGCAGTCTCCGCCAGCTCTTCCGCCGCTTCTGACACTGACATTCCACGAGTATCGAATAGCAGTATCCGTTGAACCGGACCTCCTC
>JAGAHV010000268.1:0-6118 GCA_017626895.1 Clostridia bacterium
GCTGTTAGCGTATGAACCAAGGTATGTGCGTGAAGCACAGGAGAGATCGATGAAGATCTATGGCGCCATTCGTGCATTAAAGAGGGTTGGCTTCGATAACGAGAGAATCAGAAAAGAAGTCGCGGAGGAATACGAGATTACGCCCACATATGCTCAGAACTACATTGACACGGTTGAAAAGGAAGACAGCGAAAGATCATCTGCCAGATGAATTCGACCAATGTGTATTTCCCTCCAATCCCTGTGGCGGTGCGGAGGGTTTTTTGCATAACCCCGGCTCTTTTTTTATGCCCTTTGCAATTTGACTGATTTTGACTGTTTTTGAATGATGCCCGCGGTACGTTTTCCCGATGCCGTATCCGATCGATCCGCCGACGGCGGTTTTCCCATTGTGCCCGGTGCGCAGATCACACCGACTTTCTTCCTGTCCGGGAGACAGATGTGGAAATGCTGCGCCGGAAGCCAGCGCTTTTCCGGCTGCGCGTCGCAGGGATGATCCGGCCTGAGACAGATCGCCTCATCGCTCACGTCAGCCACCCGATAAATCAGTTCCCTGCCTCCGATTCCTCTGCCGGTTTTCACTTTCCGGGCCTGTGCCGGTCATCCCCCGGACCTTTTACAGCTGTTTGACCATAAACAGTTCCATCGGCTGTTCATAGCCCGGTACATCCATTGTTAACCCGCCGCAGTCCTTATACCCCAGTTTTCGGTAGAAATGCTGGGCATCCTCATCCACCTGCGTCGATGTCACTACCATGCCATATCCCCGCGAACGCATGTCCTGTTCCCAGAATTCCATCAGGGCACGCCCAAATCCGCCCCTTCGATGCAGTTCTTCAATAAAGAGCAGGGTACAGAACGGGAGGATGTCCCAGGACAGGTTATAGCGCAGCACCCCCGCCGGCATATCATCCGCCAAAAGGACGTATCCCTGCCGGTCACGAACCTTTTTGTCAAATTCCGCTTCCGGCAGATGCTGATCCAGGCTGTACCAGAAACGTTTATCCGCCGTTGTGACAAATCGTATGTCCATCCGTTTTCTCCTCCTCAGGCCTCACCGTTATCATCTGCCGGAACCGCATTGGTTAAGGCCTGGATTTGACCAAACTGTCCCTGCATCCCCTGAATGCCTAAAACTGCCTGGTCAGCCCCGGGACTTTTCTCACCGCATTTTCCGCAGTGACTGCATCCGTTGCAGATCAGCTGCATGCCGCATGTCCGGCAGTGTTCTCCGAAGTACGGCTTATACAGCTGTTCCTCGGGAACAGGATAGCCCCAGGAATTTGTCAGCCTGAATTGGATGGGCTTTCCGGAGAAGCTCAGGCCGGATTTCCTGGCCTGTTCACTCTGCACACTGCCCTCCAGGTGATACATTTTGCCCTCTTTCACAAACCGGCGGCCTGTTCCGCAGAAGACAAATGTGACGTTGCAGGCGGCGCATTCATCGTGCAGCCGCCTGACCCATTCGTAGCGGCACGGGCGGGCACCGCCGTAGTTTTCCCCGTCGCACAGGACCTGCTCAATCTGTCCGGCAGGAAGGTACTTGCGGATGGATACCGGCCCGATGAACGGCGCGCACATGATTCCCTTGTGTTTGAACGGAAGATCAAGGAGGATCGGGATCCGCTCATCCGCCCGTTTCTGGTTCTCGCAGGTGACGTTGAACATCACATTTTCCCAGCCGTCTCCCCAGCTTTTCGGCAGATGGTCTCTGACGCGCTGCGGCCGTTTCGTCAGCAGGAAGAACTTCACATCCGGACGCTGCCGGATGATGTCCCACGCCTCATCCCGCCACGGGTCCGCTTCCTCCAGAAAGAAATCCGAGGTCATGCAGACCCGGATCATTTCCCCGCTTCTGACCTTGTACTCTCCGCTGCGCGTTTTGCTGAGCGGATAGCGAAATCCGGCTTTTGTCCGGTAAATTTTCCCTCCATCCTGGCCCCGCTGGGCGTCCAGATAGAACATATAACAGTTCTGACAGCCCTCACTGCACTTTTTGCACCCGTGCCAGGGGTTCCAGATGTCATGCATGGTTCACCTCAATCGGCTTTCGCTGTTTTAACGCCTTCATGCCGGTCATTTAACTGTCGCTGCGCACCGGGGGCACCTTATACAGCTCCTTTTCGTGCTGAAATCCCCAGTTCATGATGGCATAGAAGACCGGCAGGAGATCCCGGCCCATCTCCGTCAGGGAATACTCGACATGGGGCGGAATCTCGTTGAACTGCTGCCGGGTAATGAGCCCGTCCTCCTCCAGCTCCCGCAGGGCCTTGGTCAGCATGGTGTTGGTGATGCCGGGCAGATCCTTTTTGAGCTGGCCGAAGCGCACCGTGTCATAGATACACATCTCATACATCACCTGGGATTTCCACCGTCCCTGCAGCATGACCAGCAGCGGGGTCACCGGGCAGTTTCCGTCTCTGGTCACGATTCCCTTTTTCAGATTGACCAGGTAGTCCTCATAGCTCATATACACGCTGTTCATGTCACTCACCTCCGAACCTGTACCAGGTCTTTATCCGCTCTCTCAAGCCCGCAAGATCCAGCACCCCGCAGGCAAAACCCTTGCGCACCAGTTCCGCGGGCACATATTCATCATACTTTTCAAACACCGGAACCTCACCGGGGTAAAGCAGCGAAAGGGCGTCGAAATCCGCTTCCGCCTCCTCACAGACGACCTCGTAAAACTCCGTCTCTCCCGCCTGCATGGTAAACTGCATGAAGTAGGGACGGGAGGACTGCAGGCCCCTGAGGCCCAGCCGCCTGGCGCATCGCAGTTTCAGGAACCGCTCCAGCGCCAGGAACGTATAGGTTCCGACCCAGGGATAAAGCGCCCACATCTTGCCGCCCAGAGAAATCAGCGGCCGGTCCGCCATGCCGGCTTTCCGGAACGCCTCCCGGGCATCCGCCAGGCGGCATCTGGCATGTGCCATCAGGTAGGGATACAGCGTGTCCTCACAGAGCACCCGGTACATCCGCTCCAGAATCCGGGAATGTATATCCCCTGCCACATCGCCGAAATACGCCGGAATATTGCCTTTGACCAGCGTACAGAAGACTTCACGGTGCTTATGGTCCACCTCATCCACCACCCAGACCCGCCCGGCAATGGCGATCTTGTCCCCGGCGGACGGCGGCTTGACAATCGTGCCCAGCTGCTCCGAACCGGAATGGACGGTATATTCCACGTTTTCCTGAAACACCGCGTAGAACTTGAAACTGCTGACCATCCGCTCCCCGGCCAGGCCGAGGATCAGGCCGCCGCCCTCGGTGCGGCTGATGTGATCCTGCTCAAGGAGATGCCGCAGCAGCACACGATAGTCCTCCTGCGTGATCCGGTGAAAGCAGCTCAGCGTCAGCACGCGGGAGGCCAGTTCGCCGGCGGTCATCTCCCCGCAGGAGGCAAGCGTGCTCATGGTCTGGTGATAGAGAAGGCTGTACGGGAGCCGGTCAAGGCGCGGCGGCTCCACAAAGCGCTCCTCAATATAGAGCTGCACCAGGGCAATCCCCTGAATCAGAAACCAGGGCATCCGGTCCATGGCCCGGGCTTCCGGATGCTCTTCCCGCATGACAAATCCCATTTCGGAGGGATTGCCCCGCCGGCCGGTGCGGCCCATGCGCTGGAGAAAGCCGGAGACGGTGAACGGCGCGTCGATCTGAAACGCCCTCTCCAGCCGCCCGATGTCAATTCCCAGTTCCAGGGTTGCCGTGGCACAGACGGACATCCGGGAATCGTCCTCTTTCATCTCCTCCTCCGCGCTTTCGCGGTAAGCGGCAGAGAGATTGCCGTGGTGGATGAGAAAACGGTCCGGTTCGTGATTCAGTTCACAATACTGCCGGAGCTGCTGACAGACGGCCTCACATTCCTCCCGGGAATTGGTGAACACCAGACACTTCTTTCCCCGGGTATGCTCAAAGATATACCCGATTCCGGGATCCGCGGCCACCGGCGCGGTATCCGTGGGCAGCTCCGCCGGCGGCAGGTCCCCGGCGGGCTGACGCCCTTCATCTGCCTGCGGACCGGTGGTATAGAAGTGCTCCATGGAAAGCCGCCAGACCTCTTTCCCGCCGTCAAAGCGGGGAATGACCGTGTTCCGGCCGCTGCCGGCGCCCAGAAACTTCCCGGCAAGTTCCGGATTCCCGATGGTGGCCGACAGGCCGATCCGCCGGGGCACAGCGCCCGCCAGGCGGCACAGCCGCTCGATCAGGCAGAAGGTCTGCAGGCCCCGGTCCCCCCGCAGCAGGGAGTGAATTTCATCGATCACGATAAAACGCAGGTCACCAAACAGCGTGGGAATCTCCATGTGCCTGTTGATCAGCAGGGACTCAAGGGATTCCGGCGTAATCTGCAGAATGCCGGACGGCTTTTTGAGCAGCTTCTGTTTTCCGGACCGGGCCGCGTCCCCGTGCCACCGGGTGACCGTAATCCCCTCTTCCTCACAAAGCTCGTTCAGGCGCCCGAACTGATCATTGATCAGCGCCTTCAGCGGCGCAATGTACAGGACCCCCACACTGGCGGAAGGATGTTCCTCCAGCAGCGTCAGGATCGGAAAAAAGGCCGCCTCCGTCTTGCCGGAGGCGGTGGAGGCCGTCAGCAGCACGTTGTCCTCCGTGCCAAAGATCGCATCGCCCGCGGCATTCTGTACCGCCCGCAGGCTCTGCCAGCCGGACCGGTAAATATATTCCCGGATAAAAGGCGCATAGCGCTCATACACATTCATATTGTAAACTCCGCAAATCCTGCCTCTGTTTCATTCGAAACCGCCTCTGATTTTGCATAGCTGAAGGACTCGGAGGAAAGAAGCTCAGTTATGCGCATGGCCGGATTCTGATACAGCAAATCCAGCAGCTCGATGAAGTCCCGGATCACCTCCCGCGGGGTGATGTTCTCATCCGCGCCAATGCGCCCGTATTCGATCTTTATGAACTCTGCCAGTTCCTCCGTGGTCACGGACCGGCTGTATCCGTACAGGTCCGCATGCATTTCCGCCAGCTTTTCGCACAGCACCAGCATTTCCTCCGCGGTCAGCGGATCCAGCCGGATCACCGGTGCCAGCAGATCCCTCGCACCGGGTTTTGAAAACCGTCCCTCCGTCAGGCGGGACCGGAGCGCCTCATAACTGTAGATGCCTTTTCGGCTGTCCTCCAGCACCTGGGGCGTCACCCCCATGAGAATGCCGAGATACCTGGCTTTCCCCTGAAGCGCATCGTTATACATGGCCAGCATCTTTTCGTAGTTATACTGACGGGAAACGGCGTGGGGAATCTTGAAAATGTTGACCAGCTCGTCAATCATGAGGAACAGGCCCGTGTAACCCGCCAGACGGAAAAAGACCGCAAAGAGCTTCATATAGTCGTACCAGTCATCATCCGTGATGATGATGTTCACATCCAACGCTTTCCTGGCCTCGGTTTTGGTCGAATAATCGCCCCGGAACCAGCGCACGACCTTTGCCCTGGTCTCATCCTCCCCGTTCACATAGGCCCGGTAATAGGCGGACAGAAGCCTGGCAAACTCAAAGCCGTGAACCAGCTCGCTGACCGAGGCCGTCACCGCGTAAATCTTCTTATCCACAGCCGCACTAAGCGCGGGGTCATCCGGCGCCAGTCCTGTTTCCTGCAGGGTCTCGCTCTGAACCGCGCTGATCCAGCGGTCCAGAATCAGCGTCAGCGCACCTCCCTCCGGCTTCGTTTTCGTCGAGAGATTGGAGATCAGCTCCCGATAGGTGGCAATTCCCTGTCCTTTGCCCTGCAGGCGCCGTTCGGGCGAGAGGTCCGCATCTGCCACAATAAAGCCGCGGTCCATCACGTAGTTGCGGATGGTCTGCAGCAGAAAGCTCTTGCCGCTGCCATAGCGGCCGGCGATAAAGCGGAAGGAGGCGCCGCCCTCCGAGATGATCTCCACATCATGCAGAAGCGCCTCAATCTCATTCTTTCTGCCCACCGCAATGTACGGCAGGCCGATGCGCGGCACCACGCCGCCCTTCAGTGAATTCAGCACCGTCTGTGCGATGCGTCTGGGTACTTTTCTGTGTTCATCCATTCCCTGTTCCTTCTTTCCGGGCTTCCATGTTGGTCCTTTGCCTGAGCAGCGCTGGCACTCCCCGGATTTAACTAA
>JAGAHV010000269.1:0-1888 GCA_017626895.1 Clostridia bacterium
CTTTGCGCCATGCCGACAGGTTCGCGTCCTCTGGACGCTCACTGTCGCGGCGTTCGCCGTATGCTCCCAGTCTGTCATACGGCCATCCGGGAGCAGGCTCTCAATGTCCGTCTGACATCCTGTTCGCGCATGGCTCATTGCAGGTACAGCTGATTCGATGTGCGCCATGCCGACAGGTTCGCGTCCTCTGGACGCTCACTGTCGCGGCGTTCGCCGTATGCTCCCAGTCTGTCATACGGCCATCCGAGAGCAAGCTCTCAATGTCCGTCTGACATCCTGTTCGCGCATGGCTCATTGCACACGCAAAAAACCGCCCTGCAGGAAACCTGCAGAGCGGAATATGGCACAATAAGACTTCAAATGGCCGCCGTGGTCGCACACGCGGACATTTGCGCCGGTAATCCCTATTCTTTTCAGCAGTCCTGGTTTTATTTAACGACAGGATGGCACTAACGAACTGTCGGACGAAAGTCCTGTTTATCATACTCTTATTTCGGTCATTCGTCAATTTTCATTTTCCGGTAATGATTCAGCATCTCCTGGAATTTCACCGCGGTTACAGAAATCAAAGCTTGCATGTTTTCCTTTTTTCGCATACACTGTTGATAATATGCCTTTTCGCCGGGATTCTTTCCCGGACACCGGCAGCCGATACAGAACAAAGAATAATCTGACAGAGGGAGATTCCTATTTATGAAGATTGCTGTTACCTATGAGAATGGAAATGTATTCCAGCATTTCGGCAGAACCGAACAGTTCAAAGTATATGAGATTGAGGACAACAAAGTGATTTCCAGCCAGATTGTGGGCAATGACGGCTTAGGCCACGAGGCTCTCGCGGGCCTGCTGGCGGACCGGGCCATCGACGTCCTCATCTGCGGCGGTCTGGGACAGGGTGCCCAGAATGCCCTGGCGGCAGCCGGCGTGGAAGTGGTGGCAGGCGCCTCCGGCGATGCCGATGCGGCAGTGGAGGCCTTTCTCCGGGGCGAGCTGGAGAACACCGGCGCAAACTGCGACCATCACGACCATCCCCATGAGGAAGAAGAAGGCTGCGGCGGATGCGGTGAGAGCGCAGGCGGATGCGGCGGATGCCACGGCTGCGGAAGCCAGGAACCGCCCATCGAAGGCAAAAATGTGGGAAAGACCTGCCGCGTCCACTATAAGGGAACCTTCAATGACGGCACCCAGTTTGACTCCTCCTATGACCGGGGCGAGCCCCTGGAATTCATCTGCGGCGCAGGCATGATGATCCGCGGATTTGACCAGGCGGTAGCCAATATGGAGCCCGGCCAGGTGATTGATGTGCATCTGATGCCTGAGGAAGCCTACGGTCCCTCCAACCCGAACGCCATCTTCAGCGTGAATATCGTCGAGATCCCCGGTGCCGAGAACCTGACCGTCGGCCAGAAGGTCTATCTCAATAACGGTGTCCGTTCCTTCCCGGTTCAGGTTGCGGCGAAGGACGAAACCACCATCACCTTCGACGCCAACCATGAGATGGCGGGCAAGGAGCTGAACTTTAAGATCGAGCTGGTAGAGCTGCTGTAATTTTCAGCCGGTTTTTGTACAGAAAGGGCTGCAGATTCCGATTCCCCCTATGGGTCACCGGAATCTGCAGCCCTCTTTTTCTGCCAGTCTAGAACCCGATATACTCCGCGTAAACAGACTTTGCTTTTCCCTCCGAATTCACCTTCCGTATCACGGCTCTGCCGTCCGGATAGATCTGAAAGCTGGCTTCCGGTCCCTCAAAATCCAGGCAGAACCGGGTAAGCTTTACCGTGCCCAGCGCCTCCAGCTTCTCCTTCATCTTCTGAAGATCCGGCTTTGCCGCATTCTCCGGCACGATCTGTACCGCATCCTTCCCGCAGAACCCGGTGGCCCGGATTCC
>JAGAHV010000270.1:0-3080 GCA_017626895.1 Clostridia bacterium
GATAGCCGTGATGATAGTGGTATAATCCCGTGGCATGCTCATAATGCCCGCCGTTGGCATCCGTTCCCCCGGGACTGGCCAAAACCAGAGCCGGAAGCAGTGAAAGTGCCAAAGCAGCTGCTGAGCACAGTCCTGCAGTGATTCTGTTCATCTGCCTCACCCTTTCCGATGATTTTCAATCGCCTTTGTATACTTTATCTCAAACGCTCCCACTTGACAAGAGGCAACAAAGCTTCCGGATAGAAAAGAAGCCTTCCGTGCGGAAGGCTTCGTCATTTACCAGATTTTTTCCTTCACAACGAATGCCCGGTAGATGGCACGCACGGCATTCTCGAAATCCAGATTATCGACACCGACAATGATATTCAGCTCACTGGATCCCTGGTCGATCAGGCGGACGTTGATTCCGGCTTTCGCCAGCGCGTTGAACAGACAGGCCGAAACGCCCTTGGAGCGAACCATTCCGCGCCCCACCGTGGCAATCAGGGCGAGACCGGAATGAATCTCGACGGAATCCGGCTCACAGAGCTCGTGAATCCTGGCGACGATCTTTTCCTTCTTCCCGATCAAGCTGTCCTCATGCACCACCACGCACATCGTATCGATGCCGCTGGGCATGTGTTCAAAGGAAATGCCCTGCTCTTCCAGAGCCTGAAGAACCCGGCGGCCGAATCCCAGCTCGGAGTTCATCATGGTCTTTTCCACATTGATGATGGCAAAATCCTTATGGCCGGCAATTCCGGTGATGGGATACTTGCTCTCATCATCCTCTGCCTCATAGCAGATCAGCGTTCCCGGCTCATCCGGATTGTTGGTATTGCGGATATTGGTGGGGATGCCGGCAATGCGCACCGGGAACAGCGCATCCTCATGCAGCACGCTGGCGCCCATATAGGACAGTTCCCGCAGCTCCCTGTAGGTGATGCTCCGGATCACCTCGGGATTGCGGACGATGCGGGGATCTGCCATCATGCAGCCGGATACATCCGTCCAGTTCTCATAGACATCCGCATTGACCGCCCGGGCAACCAGTGCACCGGTAATGTCGCTGCCGCCCCGGGAAAAGGTCCGGATGGCTCCCGTCATATCGCTTCCGTAAAAACCGGGAACCACGGCGTGATCGAGTCCCTCCAGGCGCTCCGACAGGGCTTTCTGGGTCTTTTCCGCATCCAGCCGTCCGTCTTCCCGGAACAGGATCACCTCAGCCGCATCCACAAAGGTCCAGCCCATGTAGGCCGCCAGCAGCATGCCGTTCAGGTACTCGCCCCGGCTGGCCGCGTAATCCTCCCCTGCGCCCAGCTGAATGTTCTTGCGGATCGTCTCAAACTCCTCATCGAAGGGAAAATTCACTTCGAGTTCCGCGGCGATTTCCTCATATCGATCCTTAATCTGCTGAAGCTGTTCATCAAGGTTTTCCCCGGAGGAGGCCAGCCTGGCACATTTATACAGCATGTCTGTGATCTTCACATCCGTAAAGCTCCGCTTTCCGGGTGCGCTGGGCACAACCAGACAGCGTGCCGGATCTGAAAGCAGTATCTCCCGCACCTTCCTGAACTGATGCGCATCCGCCAGTGAACTTCCGCCAAATTTAGCAACCTTGACTCCCATGATGGATCCCCGTCTTTCCTGATTATAAAAGATTTGCCTGTCCCTATGACAGCTGCATCATTTTAATGAAACTCATCTGTAAAGTCAAGCGATTTTTGAAAGATGCACCGGACGATGCCCGAAGAGTCGGTCCCGGTCAGGCATTGCCCTCATGGAAACCGCAGATCTGCCCCTCCGCCGACACGCTGTAGGCCGCGGCTTTGGCGCGGGCAAACCGTTCAGAGACCTCCGGCTCCGTCTGTGCATTGAGGAATACGCCGTAGCGCAGATTGACCAGACGGTTGGACTCTTTTTCCAGAATCACATTTTCGGCAAAGTTTTCGATCAGCTTCTCGCAGTCGCTGCGGTGCGGCCAGTACACCATAAAGGTTCCCTCGCCGCCATAGCAGCCGATTCCCCCGGTCTTCCTGGCCAGTCGCCGGATGCTGATGCCGATGCTGCGGATCAGGATGCCGGCGGATTTCGGTCCGAGCTCCCTGTCCAGTTCATTAAACCCTTCCACATCGCAGACAAACGCATCGCAGGCCAGATCCCGGTAGATGCGGTCATACCGTCCCACGTACCGCAGGAAGTATTCCGGATTATACAGGCCGGTCAGCCGGTTGCGCTGGAGCAGCTCACGGTCCTCGGAGAGCTCAATGCACTTGTCAATGCGCGCCTTGATGATCTCAATCTTCGGATACGGCTTGGGAATGAAGTCCATGGCGCCGATGCTCAGGCTGTCCAGTTCCGCCCCGTGATCGAAGGTCAGGACGATCACCGGAATATTGACCAGGTCCACATCCACCTGCATTTCCATCATGACCTCACGTCCGGACATGTTGGGCATGTACAGGTCAAGGAGCACCAGGGCAATTTCATCTTTCCGGCTGCGAAGAATCGAAATGGCTTCCTTTCCGTCCGTGGCATACTGAATGTCGTAATCACTCCTCAGCAGATCCCCCAGAATTTCCCGGTTGCTCTCCATGTCCTCGGCAATGAGGATGGAGCGGCGACGATTGAACGTGGATTTGTGTTCAAAATCCAGGATTTCCTCTTCGTTTTCCGAGTGCTCCGTATGCGCATGTCCGATATCCTTGAGCAGCGTCTTTTCTTTATACATGGCCGCATCTGCCCGCTTGAAGACGGCTCGGATGCTTTGATCCTGTCCGGGATTGAAGGAGGCGCTTCCAAACGCGATGACGATCTTTTCCTCTTCCAGATTTCCAAGAATCGTTTTTTCAAATTGCTCCAGGATCTCCTCCCTGTTCTGGAAATCCTCGCCCTCAAGGATGGCCACAAATTCGTCGCCGCCGATCCGGAAAACCGGACTGTGCTTGAAATGCGTACAAATCAGCCGGCAGGCCGTCTTAATGTACTCATCCCCGGCCTTATGTCCCTGCTTGTCATTGATCTGCTTCAGATCATTCAGGTCAAAGACCACCACGCCGAACTTTGAGACCTTTTTCTCTTCAATCCGCCGGTCCATCCGC
>JAGAHV010000271.1:0-5695 GCA_017626895.1 Clostridia bacterium
AAAATGCTCATCTGTTTGTGCTTTGTCTGATCAGCCTTCATAGTAGAACCTCTCTATTTCTAAATAATATTAATTATATCATTTAGAAATAGAATTGTCAATAGTTTTTGAAAATTTTACCTTTTGACCCCGGCATCATATTATGAATTATATCCTCATTGCATCAATTAATCAATCATTGTTTTTCCCGAATTCAACTCCGAAAAAACAGAAAAACAGAGAGATGGAATATCCGTCCATTGATGAAAAGACGGTTTCCATCTCTCCGTATCATACATGTACATCCAGCCCTGGCGAGCCGTCCTTCCGTGCCGCTTAACCCATCTCAAGCATTCGTCAGCGTCGCCGTTCTAAACGCGTTACAACAGATGTCCGCACTCCTTATCAAAGGAAAGCCATGCCGAGTCGCCCACGTCAAATACCTGCTTGTTAACCGGACAATTGTCATTGATCTTTACCAGTGTGTCGCCGACGCGAACGTGATAATACTGATAAGAACCCATGAAGCAGGACAGTTCCACCTTGCAGGGAATATCGCCCTTGCTCTCAATCCGGATCGCCTCCGGCCGCAGGACAATTTTCCCCGGGGTTCCCGGTTTTCTCTGTGTATCCGAGACAACCTTTACGGGATTTCCGTTCACATCAACCGTAATATCGCTGCCGCTGGCGGAAACCACCTTGCACTCAAGGAAGTTGCACTCCCCGATAAAGTCCGCAACGAACTCATTTACCGGATGATAATAGATCTCCTTCGGACTTCCCTGCTGCTCAATCACGCCCTTGCGCATGATAATGATCCGGTCCGAGATGGACATGGCCTCGCTCTGATCATGCGTGACATAAATGGCCGTAATCCCCAGCCGCTGCTGGATCCGGCGGATTTCGGTACGCATCTGTACGCGAAGCTTGGCATCCAGATTGGAGAGCGGTTCATCAAACAGGAGCACGCCCGGCTCCACCACCAGCGCCCTTGCCAGCGCGACGCGCTGCTGCTGACCGCCGGAAAGCTGGTTGGTCATGCGCAGTTCCATTCCGGAGAGCTCCACCAGACTCAGAATGTTTGAGACCCGTTTCTGAATTTCATCCGGGGACACTTTCCGCAGTTTGAGACCATATGCCACATTTTCAAAGACATTCATGTGCGGAAACAGCGCATAGCTCTGAAACACCATGGCTGTATCCCGCTTATTGGGCGTCAGTTCGTTAATGGCTTCCTTGCCAAGGTAAATTTCTCCCTCATCAGGGCTTTCAAATCCGGCCACCATACGCAGCGTCGTCGTTTTTCCGCAGCCGGAGGGGCCCAGCAAGGTAATAAACTCCCCCGGCGCAATATCCAGACTGACATCCTTTACCGCGAAAAAATCCTCGTGCGTTTTTGGGTCCTGATAGATTTTTGATATATGATCCAGGCGAACGCCTTTCGGTTCCTTAGCCATCTTTCTTCTCCTTCAGCAGATACATGCAGCGCATCCCCCGGATGCCTTGTCCTGTATCCAATTTCTGACAAGCCGCCCCAAGGGCAGGCTGCTTTCACCAAAACGCTCAGGCTTTTTTCCTGGCATACTTTCTCGCTTCCCGCTCTGCCAGACGCTGTGACTTGCTGGCGCCAAGGTAACGGGTCACCAGGTTCATGATCATGATTGCGGCATACGCCATCGCAATCAGCACGCTGGCATAGGCGCAGGCCTCTCCGTACTTGCCTTTTTCCGCGAATTCATTGATCTTGCAGGTAATGAGCAGATACTGCGGCGTTACCAGCAGAATGACGGCAGAGATGGCCGTTATGGAGCGGACAAAGGATGTCACCAGTCCGCTGAGGAAGGAATCCTTGATCAGCGGCAGGGTCACGGTCATGAACACACGTCCGCTTCCGGCACCCATATCATAGGCGGATTCCTCAATGGACTTGTCGATCTGCCGCAGTGCGGAAATGCCGCTTCTCGTGCCAACCGGCAGTGAACGGACCACAAAGACAATGATCAGGATGAGCCCGGTTCCATAGATCCCCTGCAGAATGCCCGTGCGGAACAGTCCGCCGGAAAATCCACGGATGTAACCAATGCCCAGAACCGTGCCGGGAACCGCCATGGCCAGCATGGAGACAAACTCGATGAACCCTTTCATCCGGAAGTTCTTTTTAACCACCAGATAAGAGATGATCATGGACAGAAGTGCCGTAATGGGGGCCGCAATGGCGGAGAGGACAAAGGAATCACGGAATGCTTTCAGTCCGTCATACTTGAGCAGATACTGATAATGCGTGAGAACCAGTGAATAATTCCGGCCCCAGAGTTTAAACAGCGAGCCGAAAAACACGGAGATGTACATCATCAGAACAAATATGGAGACCAGCGTACACAAAATGGTCAGCGGGATGCGGACGCTCCGGTCCGTAATCAGCATTCTGGCCCGGCTGGCCTTTCCGGTCAGGGTCTGCGCCGTCTTTGCTTCCAGGTAATACTTCTGTACCAGGAACAGCACCAGCGTCAGGCTGAGCAGAATGACCGCCATCGCCGAGGCACCGGCTTTATCATAACTGCCGCCGGTTACCTGCAGATAAATCGTCGTGGCCAGTGTATCAAAGTCACCGCCGATCATCATGGGATTGGCAAAGTCCGCAACGGACTCGATGAACGTCACCAGGAACGCATTGCCAAGGCCGGGCAAAAGCAGCGGCAGGGTGACAGAGGTAAACACCTTCATCCGGGAGGCACCCATGTCACGGCTTGCCTCCTCCAGGGACGGATCGATGTTTTTCAGCAGGCCGGTCAGCATCATATAGCAGACCGGGAAAAACGTCAGAATTTCGACGATCGCAATTCCATGCAGACCGTAAATGTTCGAATCATAGATTTTGAGCAGCGTCCGGGTAATCAGGCCGCTCCGTCCGAACAGCAGAATCATGGAAAGACTCAGCACGAAAGGCGGAGAAACGACCGGCAGCTGCGAAACGACAGAGAACAGTCCGCGGACAAAACGATTCCGGATATCGACATAGACATCCACATAGGCAAACAGAAGTCCCAGCAGTGTCGAGCCGATACCCACCAGGAATCCCAGAATCAGTGTGTTTGTAAACGCTTTCCGGAACCGGTTCATGCCCATTACGCGGCCGAATACTTCACCGGTCAGGCGGCTTGTGGTCACCGTTTCCCCCGCTTCGGTTGTCACCGTTTTCGTTTCATACACACTTTCAATAAGAAGCATGGAAAGAGGATACAGAATAAATAATGCCAGGAGAACCGTCAGGACACAGATCGTCACTACCAGAAGCGGATCACCAAAAAACTTTTTCCGGTCCAGCTGACGTGACTTGGATGTTGCCAAAGAAGAATCCCTCCCTCCTCAATTTGGGGCTTTTGCCGGAGCAGTTTCGCAAGGGGCCCGGATTTGATCCGCTGTCGCCTGCGAGCCGCCGTTTTGCTCATCTGCCGGAGCGGCTTTGCCCGAACCCGGACCTGAGCCTCTGTACCTGCGCAAGGCCCGCAGGTTTGAACTTGTTTGAAAAAAGGGATGGCTTTTGCCATCCCTCAGTTAATTCGGAGAGAATTGTCTGGATGGATTAACACAAATGAATCCGTTCCGCTTTACTCCGTCTTGAAACGATCGTCCTGTCCGACTGCATTGAAGAAGTCCTCAACATACTTGGACGTGTTGGCCTTTGCATCCGCAAAGTCATAATCGATGACGTTCTCAGGATCAAGGCCTGCGTCAAGCGCCTGCTGCGGCTGGGTCGCATTGTCCAGTACCAGGAACTGATAGGACTCATTGTCCTTTGCAATGTTGACGCAGTCCGGGCTGAGGGCGAACTCAATCCACAGCTTGGCCGCGTTCTGATGCTTGGCATTCTTAAAGATCGCAGTGGAACCAACCTCATAAGAGGTGCCGCTGGCCGGAACGATCAGCGCGATGTTGTCATACCCTTCAAGGATCTGGGTAATTCCGTCATGCAGGAAGCCGATGCCGATGACGCACTCACCGACGCCAACCTTCTTGGAAGGACCGGAACCGGACTTGGTGTACTGCTGGATGTTCTTGTCGAGTTCAACGAAGTACTTCATCGCTTCGTCGTGACCCTTCATCTGAACCATCGTGTTGATGATCAGCTTTGCCGTACCGGCGGTAGACGGGTTGGAGCACCAGATCAGACCCTTGTACTCGGGCTTGAGCAGATCATCCCAGTCCTTCGGCGCTTCGATCCCCAGACGGGAAAGCTCCTCGGTATTGGCCATGAATCCCAGGATGCCCTTATAGATGCCATACCAGTATCCATCCGGATCCCGGTAATTCTTGGAGGTCAGGTGAACCGCATTCTTTGCCTCATATGCCTCAAGCATTCCGGTAGAAGCCATCTCGGCATACGGATCATTCGTGCCGCCAAACCAGACATCCGCGGAGGGATTTCCGTTTTCCTCGGTGATCTTGGCCTGAACCTCACCGGTGGAAAGACGCTGATAGCTGGTCTTGATGCCAAATTCCTCTTCAAACTTCTGGCACGCAGCAGAAAGGTATGCTTCCTCACAGGAGCCATAAACGATCAGTTCGCCGTCTTCCTTTGCTGCGGCCACCAGGTCCGCATCAAAATCTCCGACAGCTGCCATAGCCATTGCCGAGAGGCTCATGACAAAAACGAGTGCCATTACGAGTACTAACAGTTTTTTCATAAAAGAGACTCCTTTCGTTTATTTCGCGCCGGTACAGTCCTAAACACTTCCGAGACCCGTACCTTATGCGTCCTGAATGTATTATAAATGCATTCCGGAATTTTGTCAATTATTATACAAAGTTCCAACTATTCTTTCCGTTACCTGGTGAATTGCAAAAGTAACGGGCACAGGTCGGGCGGTCGCGTGCCCGTAAGTCTTACACCAACGGAATCTTGAAAAATCGTTGCCGTTAGTCTTACAAAATCCCACCTGAATTACATGCCTATTTGGCCAGCCATTGGCAGGCAGATAGTCCGGTTGCGGTCCGCCGGAGGCAAAAAGCTGCATTCCAGGAAGAGATGGCGCAGAGGAGATCGTTGTTCCTTTCCTATGCGTTGTCATGAAGAGAACCTTCCTACGCATGGTGGACAGCCACAATACTCCCTTTAGCCAATAGATTGTGCCCGTTATTTGTTGCAATTTTCATCTTTTTGCGACAAAACCCGGCTTTTTGCAACAAGTTTTGTCGCAATTTCCTTCTCCTGCTTGAAATACGAGAAGAAACGCAGTATTCTAGCTTTGAGCTTCTTATGGATCCCGAGGCAAAGTCCACTTATCTGCATGGCGACAATCGGCTTTCCTCTTGCTATACTGGAATTCCGATCTGCCCCATCCACGTTTTACAGTTATCTGAGCTCGTAAGCGATACAGTTGACGTTCTTTTGCCATTGCACCCTCTCTTTTCGTGCCCATTACCATTGCCAATAAATAAGCTCAGGAGATGCTTTTAGTCTTTCACTTTTTTGAAAAGCTGGCTAAAACCTCCTGTTTCGCTATGCGCTTTTGTAGTTTTCCAAGTCCCCAAAAACGTGTGAAAGACTTATTTCGTCATGAATTTCACCGTTTTGGGGCTTTTTTATGTCAGACTAATGGGCACTGTAAAACTAACGGGCACGCCATCTCTACCTGTGCCCGTTACTTTTGCAATTCAGCAGTTTTTATGTGCACACAACAATTATTTTTCGGCTTTTTGAGCTTGTATTTCCGAT
>JAGAHV010000029.1:0-2234 GCA_017626895.1 Clostridia bacterium
ATCAGGCTGATTATACCCTGTCTCTGTCCGTTCTTCAATATACATCGGACAAATGAGAACGTTCAATTCTGTCCGGACAGAAAAAAATCCCTGTATTTCTGCAGTTTTGCCCGTTCTTCTCCCCGGACAGGGTTGTCACACTTTTATGGGCATGATATAATCATTTTGTTTAAATTGTACAACGAATTCTTTCAGTGAAGTGCCCGACCCTGGAGCGCAGTCTGAATCCCCTGCCCCCGGAGAATGGATGTGGTTTATGCAGCTGTTTAATCAGATAATCTATGTGGATTTTGTCGTTCCGCTGACGATTGCCTATTTCAGCATTTTTATCCATTTTAACCGTTCCTATGACAAGAAAATCAGCAAACCGTTTTTCCGTGCACTGATTCTGCTCGCCTGCCTCGTCGTTTCGGACAATGTCGACTACTTTTATTCCCAGAAGCCCGTGCCCAGTGCGCTCCATCCGTTTTTTATCATGGCCGGCTTCATTCTCCGCGTTCTGCTGATTCTATCCGCCATCTACATCATGGAACAGGGCCGGCTGACCAGAAAACAGATCATTCTGCTTGCCATCCCTGCCCTGATCAATACCCTGGTGATTCTTACCTCGCCGTTTCACCGTCACGTCTTCTGGATTGATGAATCCAATGTCCTGCACCGGGAAATCCTTTCCTATGTCCCGCACCTTGTGAGCCTGATCTATTTCTGCGTCGTGATCAAACTGGCCATTAAGCGGATCCGGCGGGGCTTTGCTCAGGAAGGACTCCTGTATTTCGTCTCTCTTGCCGGTATTGCGGTTGCCGTCGTTTCGGAAATCATCCTCAAAACACGCGGCGTCCTGATCAGTGCCATTCTGCTGATGCTGACCTTCTATTATCTTTATCTGCACATGGAGCATTTCAAGCGTGACAATCTGACCGGCGCCCTGAACCGTCTGAGCTTTTTCGCCGCGCTGGACCGCCTGCATTCAAATTCCATCACCGCTTTTTGTGAAATCGACCTCAATAATCTGAAGAAGATCAACGACACTCAGGGCCATGCGGCCGGTGACAGGGCCATTGTTACCCTGGCCAATGTGGTTCAGCGCTGTCTGCCGGACAACAGCTATCTCTACCGCATGGGCGGAGATGAATTTGCGGTTCTGTTTATCAGCCGGGATTATGAATCCTGTCAGAAAATTGTCGAACTGATTCAGCAGGAAATGGAAAACACGTCCTACAGTGCGGCCATCGGCATGGCCAAATGGGATTCCAGACTTCCATTCCAGTCCATCTACAATCTGGCGGATGAACGCATGTATGAAAACAAGCGCAAAATGAAAATGGCCGGTTAAGGAACGATTCAAATCAAAGGCTCTCCAATCCACTGGTTGGAGAGCCTTTGATTTTTCAGGCAGCGGTCCTGTATCTCAGGTCCGGCACATATGCATACGCTGTTTTTCCTCATACATGGCCCGGTCTGCTCTTCTGAGTACGGTGTCCGTGTCCTCACCTTCTTCATACCGGGCAAAGCCGATTGCTGTAGAGATCCGCTCCCAGGGGGCTTTATCCGGATCCTCAGAGATCTGTTTCATCTTTACTCTCACCTGTTCAAGCAGTGCTTCACAGTTATCCAGTTCCTCATCGGAAACCACGACGACAAATTCATTACCGCCGATCCGGAAAATGGGGCTGCTTTTAAAGACGCTGCTGATAATCAGGTACATCCCCTTGATGTACTCATTTCCTTTTTCATGACCATAGGTATCATTGATTCGTTTCAGCAGGTTCAGATCTGCCATGACCAGTCCAAACCGGGCCTTCCCTTCCAAAATATCCTGATCAAGAAGGATTTTCGATTTATCATAGGCCGCCTTGTTTCCGGCACCGGTCAGTGCATCCCGGTAAGCCATCGTATCCAGCTGCTCAACGTATTGTTTCATGTTGCTGATTTCGCGTTCTTTCTCCAGAAGATTTGCCGCGTATACCTGCACGTTGCGGCCAAGCTGCACAATGGACTGACTGAGCGCTTCGATTTCATCGCCCGTGTGAATGTTGGGATCCTCCATCGTCAGCTGAGACACTTCCGCCCGGTTCTTACACTTTTCAACGAATCCTTCTGCAGCCTTTTTCACCCTTCCCAGCGGTCCAACGATCCGGCGGCCAAACCAGATGTTCATGATGATCAGGGCAGCCAGAGAAAAGACCAGGGTAAGTGCAAAGGCGAACAACATGAAATTGGTGGTGACGGCATAG
>JAGAHV010000272.1:0-4509 GCA_017626895.1 Clostridia bacterium
AGCGTGTGGGGGTAACGGAAATCGTTGTAACCGATTATGATTTGTACATCCAGAATACCTATCAGGTGTCGACGCTTGAAAACCTGCGGAACATGTTTGGACTGAGGGCAGGCGAGGAACTGAGTGTCGGCGGTCTTGAGGATCCGGTATCGGTGGTGGATGAAAGCGGTATACGGCGTATTCTTTCCGAGTAGGAGAGAGAAAATGAAAAGAGGTTTTCTGCTTTTTTGCCTGTGCCTGATGTTGTTGCCTGCCGGAATCGCCTCAGCCAGTCTGAACGTGGTTCAGACCTCATGCAATATTCTGATGGGAGAGGACGAGTGCCGGATTGTCTGCTGTGCCCAGGTACATAACGATTCGGACCACCTGGCCGGACTGGAACACGGATTCTTTCGCCTGATAAACGGCGAGGAAGTGATTGCTGAGGAAGGAATCCGCCGGATCTGGCCGTATTTCCTGGATCCGGGCGGGGACGGGTATGTGTTTGAAACGGTTACGTTTTATCCGGATGAGGACGGACATCTTGAGGCGCCGGCCATTACCGGGGTAACCTTCGAACTGAACGACATGAACGTTCCGCTGACGGTGGAGAACAACAGACTGAATACGGAGATGCACATCGAAAGGACAGAAACTGACGGGTATATCATGGCCTGCACACTGAAAAATGTCGCGATGGAAACCGCATGGAATCCGCAGGTGTCCTTTGGCCTTTACACGGAGGGCGGCCTGCTCCTGTTTGCAGACGGGAAGAGCCTTGACAATATCGGCATCAGCGGCGGAAATCAGATCGAGATTCAGTTTATTGTGAATCCTCAGATCGTGGCTCAGTGGGGGGAATATGGCGTTGAACCCGCCGAGGTGCGGGTGGCCGGATACTATCGTCAGGAAACAGACTGAGCATCGGACGGGAATGTCTTTTATAATGTGAGCACCGGAAAGTAGCGGTGCCCAAAGACCAAATCACTGCTCATAGAGGAGAGGGCCTGCCGCCGCAGCGGCAGTATGTCAAATGTGAGCACCGGAAAGTAGCGGTGCCCAAAGACCAAATCACTGCTCATAGAGGAGAGACGAAAGATGGAAACGAAAATCATTAGGTCGGGGATGCCTTTTGTGATTGCCGGCGGTGCGGTGTTTGTCTATGCGCTGATCTTTGGAATCGGTTCCATTCCGAGCTATGTCGTGGCCGCGGTGCTGGGCGTGGCAGGATTTGTGGCAGGCCGGGCGATGTTCCCGGATCAGGTGATTGAGATTGAAGCGGCGCCGAAGTCCGGAAATGCTGAGGTGGATGCACTGATTACCGAGGCGCGCGGTCAGATCGAGGACATTCATGCGGCCAATGAGGCGATTGCGGATCCGAAGCTGTCGGCGCAGATTGAGGACATTGAGAAGACCGGCAGAGAGATTCTGCTGCGTCTTGAGGAACAGCCGGATATGCTGGGGTCGCTGCGCACCTTCCTTCGTTACTATCTGCCGACGACCAAGAAACTGCTGGATGTGCGGGCAGGACTTGAAGGGGACGTGACCTCGGGACGGAATCTGCAGATTGCCGGACGGATTAATGAAGCGGTGTCCCAGGTGCAGGATGCCCTGCATAAGCAGCTGGAGGCACTCAATAACTATCGGTTTATCAATCTCGAGAGCGAAATGGATGTGCTGACAGACATGCTCAAGGGGGATGGCCTGATGGCTCAGCCGGAGACGGAAGCGGCACCGGCGGAGAGCAAAGAGGATGATCCGTTTGCAAGCCTGTTTGAAAGGAAAGCGTAATGGGAGAATTTGATCAGTTTGCTCTGGTCCCGGAACAGGGACTGGAGCCGGTAAAGAGCCAGCTGGATCCGGCCATGCAGACACGCATTGAACAGAGCGCGGCCAAATTCAGTCTGTCGGACAGTGCGGCGATCCTGGGATTTGGCGCCAGAACGCAGAAGGAAATGACCAGTTTTACCGATGTGGCGCTGCGGCAGATGCTGGGAACGGATATTGAGCCGCTGGACGGGCTGATGAAGACGCTGGCGGAACAGATCCGCAGCTGCTCCTTTGAAAAGGAAGCGAAAGGACTGTTCAGGAAGCTCCTCAAGCAGCAGACGCCGCTTTCGGAACTGCTGGAAACATATCGTGAGGCGGAGCCGAAAATCAACAGCTGCGCCAATGATCTGCTGGACCGGAAAGTCGCCCTGATGCGTGACAGTGCCCTGCTGGAACGACTTTATACCCGCAATGAGGCGCTGTACAGGGAAATCTGTTCCCTGATCGTCGTGGGCGAGGAGATTGTGGCGCAGGGAAAGGCGGCCGGTGCCAGTCAGACCGGGATTGCGGCGATGGAGCGGCGGGTGCAGGATCTGCGCCTGACCAAGGTGGCCTCTACCCAGCTGGCAGCTCAGATTCGTCTGATTCAGGAAAACGACAAACTGACCTGTGAACGGCTGCAGACGACGCTGGGGGTAACGATTCCGCTGTGGAAAGCGCAGATGGCCACGGCTCTTGGACTGGCACGGGCGAATGAATCCCTGCAGGCGCAGCGCCGGGGCGAAAGTGAAGCGGAGCGCGGCATTCGCAGGAATACGGAGGAAATCGCGCGGCAGAAGGATTCGGTTGAGAAAAATGTGCGTGAAATCGAGCGGGAGCGGGCTGAGCAGACCGCGCAGACCCTGCTGAATGAGCTGGATGAAATCGAACGTTCGCTGGATGAACAGAAAAAAGCCCGCCAGGAAATCGGCGGAATCGGATAAGGGACAGGGGGGACAGAAATGTCACAGGCAACCATGCAGCAGCAGAAGTCTCAGGGAAAGCAGAACAGTTCAGGAAACGCAGTGAATTCCGGAAACGCCAAAAACAAGGTGAAAAAAACGATTCCGGTGGCAGCCGGTGTGGTCATTATGGTGGTGCTGCTGGTCGTATCACTGTTTGTCGGCAACATGAGAGCGCTGCAGAATGCAACGCCCGCATCGTTCCTGAAGACAGGGGACGTCAGGTCGATTGTCGAGGACAGGGCAGCGGCTGCACAGAATGCAGAAACCGTGGCAAAGCGGGCTTCCCTGGACACAAGCCTCTTTCAGGCGGTGGACAGTGCAGTGAAATCGTTCCGGGAGGCGAAAACGGCCAGGGAGCTGAGCCGGGCGGACCAGGAACTGACCGCTGCCGTCAGTGAAATGACGGCCGAGGCGAAACGGGAACTGGGGGCTGAGGATCAGCGGGTGCTGACGAAGGCGATGGATACCTTTACGGAGCAGGGAAACTTCCTGCGCCAGGAGGCCAGGGCGTTTAATACGAAAGCGGACAGGGCGGCTGCCCTGTATGAAACGCTTCCGACCAGGGCCCTGCTGGCCAGGCCGGACCGTTACGAGGGACTCTGATGAGCATTTTTTCCGGCTGGGAAGCGGGTGACTTTGGCCGGCTCAGAGAGGTGCTGACTGAAAGTCCCCAGGGGCTGATGATGCTGGTCGTTTTCGTTCTCATCCTGATCGCGCTGGTGTTTCTGCTGGTACAGATCATTTCGCATCAGATTTCCGGATTTTATGTGCGGATCTCGGGCGAGGAGGAAGAGGACGGGGATGAACCGGAGGTGAAAGGGACCGGGTCACCGGACAGACTGCCCATGGACCCGCCGGGAACAGTGCCGGCAAATGCGCAGACCGGCCGGCTGCCTGAGCCAGGGCAGGGCAAAGAGGCGGCAACTGACCTCGCGGAGGCCTGCCGGGCAAAGGACAGGCATGTGGGCAATGACAGTGAAAGGAATGGGGAGGTGCTCTCGTGAAAAAGATTTTGAAGCTGGCAGGGATTCTGCTGATTGTGTTGGGAATATTCCTGGGAACCGCGTCAGCGGCCGTCAAGGCAAAGCCATCCAGCTTTTCCTACTCGTATGATTTTGACGGAAATGTGCTGAGCAGCAGACAGAAATCGACCATTACGGAATACGGCGAGGCGCTCGCCAAAGCAACCGGCGATCAGGCAATTGCCGTGGTTGTGGATTTCCTGGACGGAATGGAAGCGGCGGATTACGCGACGGACCTGATCAACAAGTGGGGAATCGGCTCCTCGTCAGGGGACAACGGCGTGGTCGTGCTTCTTTCCACTGGAGACAGGGAAATATTTGTCGGCACGGGCCGCGGGGTGGACCGTGTGCTGACCTCCAGCGTCGTGGGCGGGCTGATTGATGACAACCTCAGCTACCTGATTGACGGGGAATACGGAGAGGGCGTTGTCAGTCTTTACCGGGATGTCTGTGCGTATCTGGCAGATGCCCGCGGGAAAACCCTGCGGCTTTCCTCCGGAACCTCAGCAGCCGGCGCGACAACGCGAAGCACGACAACCCGCAGAGCGGCACGGGATGATGACGAGGGGGATTTTGGTGTGTTCGGCGTTGTTCTGACACTGATTGTGCTGTATATTATCGTCAGCGTCGTCTTTAACAGCCGCAGCGGCGGCCGCGGCGGATGCCTCAAATGGCTGTTCCTGGGCAGTCTGTTCAATAACCGGCCTCCGAGACGCCCCCCGCGCGGCGGCTTC
>JAGAHV010000030.1:0-43726 GCA_017626895.1 Clostridia bacterium
ATACAGGAGATGAGCAGTTTTGGAATGGCCGTTCAAAAATACGGCGAGGAAATCGGTCAAAAACTCGGTCAGCAAATCGGTCAGCAAATCGGACTGGCAAAAGCCGTTACCTCCATAATGAGAAAACATAACTTGACCTGCGAAGAAGCAATGGAGTTTTCGGACATTGACATAGACAGCAGGCCAATCATTGCCGCAACTGTGAAAAAACTTCTGGAAGAACAAAAGGCTGGATAAAGATCCATGCCAGATCCGCAGCCGTATCATCCCCTATAATCTGCTCGTCCCTTAACTGCTTCAAAGCAGGGCTCCGGCAACATGTTCCGGAACTCAGCGTGCAGATCAGATACAGGCAAGGAAGCCGCATCAAACCAAAAAATGGAGGCAGCATGAGATGGGCAGTTTTGGAATGGCCGTTCAAAAATACGGCGAGGAAATCGGTCAGCAAATCGGACAGGCAAAAGACGTTATCTCCGTAATGAGAAAACTTAACTTGACCTGTGAAGAAGCAATGGAGTTTTTGGACATTGACATAGACAGCAGGCCAATCATTGCTGAGACTGCGAAAAAACTTCTGGAAGAACAAAAGGCTGGATAAAGATCCATGCCAGATCCGCCGCCGTATCATCCCCTATAATCTGCTCGTCCGTTAACTGCTTCAAAGCAGGGCTCCGGCAACATGTTCCGGAACACAGCATGCAGATCAGATACCGGCAAGAAAGCCGCATCATATGGAAAGCAAGGCGGCCCTTGACTATTTTGTCATGATCAGATGCAGTTCTCACCCGGTTACCCAGCGACAGAGAACATCGTCAGCAGCTCCATCTATATGGGCTGTTTATACACTTCATCCCATAACGCTGTAAACCGGTTTCCTCCTCGTCAGGATGGAAACCGGTTTACAGTTTTTTTCAGGGATTAAAGATCCGTCTCTTCTTTCAATCGTCGCGGGATGATGATGTCCGCAGCTGCCGGTTCAAATCACTCCCAGTCAAAAGGAGGAATCCAGGCCTCTTGTAATGCTGCTCTGGCAAATGACCTGAAGCCTGACTATGCCTGTTGTCTCGATTTTCTTTCTGATAAATCCGATACCTGCCAGGGATATGACTGCAATGACCACATGCAAAAAGGAATTTTCGTTTCAGCATGAGAAAGTCAACTGCAGCCCTGTCCGCGTCATCCATTGTTTTTTAACCGTAAAACTGAAGGAATTGTCCGGATCCTCATGCCCATTGACACAGGCAACATGGCTTAATCTTTAGATGGATAACTTGGGGAAGACTCCTTTACAGGCCTCCCTATTGAGCATTTGCCGGAGCAGCATTGCATGAGGCCTGGATTTGACTTAACTGTCGCTTCGCGACAGGGCCTCCTTACATAACTCACTTTTTCTGCTCCTGAGTGCACAATTCGTCTGGTCTCGGTGCCCGTTCCGGGGAAGGATGACCGCTGCCTGTTGTGGATACATTTTACGGATTATCCGATTCCCGGGATTCTTTCCGTTCTGTTCCATGCCTGACGATCCCCATCAGGCAAAGCACAACGTTCACACAGGAAGCGAGAGTCATCAAAACAATGACATGCAGCACACTTCCGTTTCTCAGAATCAGGGTGCACGTGGCAGACAGAGCCAGAAGCCCAAACTTTTTGGCACCGTTCAGCGCAATCAGCATACTCTGCTGCTGCCGCAAGTCGGCTCTTGCCAGAGAAATATTCTGGACCAGGGTAATATATGGATCCCGTACAAACGCCTGCAGGAGGTACCCGACAGATAATATAATGGCGATACCTGCAAAAGAGACGAACCGGGGGATAATCTGCAGGCACAGTCCTGCTGTCAGAGCAACGGAGGCAACCAGTAATGCTTTATTTCCAAGCTTGGCATATGCGGTTTTCATCATGACATTGGAAAGAAACCGAAACAGATACACCAGCGCAGAAACAACGCTCAGGAGCGTTATGACAGATTCACTGCCCATCCCTGAAAGAAGCTCCTGAATGTTCATTTTAGAATAGGAAAGCCCGGAGCCGGTAAGCGCCGTAAACAGAGCAAAGGAAATCAACAACGCCATGCCCGGCGAAACCCGCTCAGGTCTGTTCTCCCCCTTTTTCCTTACCGGAACCTGGATTTCATCCTTTTGCGATTCACCGCTGGAGATCCGGAACGCTGCGACCACACCGGCCATGCAAAGAGCAATGCATGCAATCATAGGCAGATATGCATTCACCCGGAACAGTCCCCCACAGAGTAAGGAGGTAATCATCATGACAAGCGATGCAGCGGAGTTGGCATCCGACTGCCAGAAAACAAACTGGTCCTCGCTGTGATTCTGTGTCAGGTGGTTCTTCAGGACAGCCGTGCTCATCGCGTTCAGGGTGTGCGCAATGCATTTCATAAACCCTCCCGCCAGAATGAACGCAAAATTCGGTGCGATGGTCATCAGGACTGCCGAGAACAAGAATGCCACGCTGCCCAGGCGCACGGATACCCGGTTGCCGAAGCGGTTGATGAATTTCAGCATCGGGGCCAGAATCACAATTGAAAAGACCAGCGACAGAAAAGTCACCCGGGAAATCTCGACCGGAGAAAGCTTCTTGACCTGTGTCAGGAATGTGACATCACAGACCACGAAGAACAGCAGTTCCGTCTCCAGCGACGTGAACCACAGGTACCCCCGGTAAAACGGGTTCCTGAGTTTATCTCTTATCTCCTTCATCCTTTTCCCATTCCTCCGAATCCGGTCTGTTCCTGCTCCGCAAATCGGATAGCCCTGTCCCTAGCCGCGCACAGCACTTCCTTACTGAAGACACCGGGCATGACGATGGAGGCAAGCGTAATTCTCGCGGAATGGATGCCTCGAATCCATTCCTTTATCTCTGTCAGGTCCTCCCCCTCATTACGGCGGTAGTACGCTCTCAGGAAGGTCTCATACACCGATTCCGCTTCTGCCCTGTTCATGCCGAGGCGTGACTGGCAGTTTTCATCTGTTCCGAAGGAGGGGAGAAAGACATAATGGGAATACATACAGAGAAGATCAAAGACAGGATGTCCCTTTCCGGACAGCATGAGATCGATCATCTTCATTTTCCCGTCAGAAACCATTACATTCCCGCCGTGGCAGTCTCCATGGACAAAACCGTCGCAATCCGGGATGCGCTCAAAAACAGACCGGATCTTTGCTGCTTCCTCTGGAGAGCAGAAGGATGGATCGTACTGGCCCGTCATGAAAATACAGACAGCCTTTTTGTCCGGAATCCTCTTATCACTGATCGTGGTCCCGTGGATCTGCCGGACAAAGTCCGCGAACCGGCTGATCCATTCCTTTCTCTCCTCTGGATTTTTCAGCACGTCTTCCAGTTCTTCACCTTCAAATCTCTCCATCACGATCCCAAGATGTGATCCATATCGGACGATCTCATACACCTCCGGTGACGGAAGACCGGCAGCGTGGGCAACTTGCATCAGAACCAGTTCCTGACGGATGATCTCAAACGGGATGGAGGACCGGAAGCACTTTAAAACCTTCTTATCCCCCAGGGCATACACCGATGCGGTCCGGCCTTTTCCGAGAAGCGGGAGAGCCGACGTGTTCATCTTTCTGAATTCGTCCCAGTTTCCTTCCGGCGGAAGGAGACTCAGGCGATCCAGTTTTCCAGTCTTCAGAAGCGGAAAATCCCTTAACCGAATGTAACTGGTAGGAATCATGTATTCCGGCAGCCTTTTCAGGAGCTTCTCACGCAGCTCCACTTCATCCACATCCACCGGATCCGTATAAAACACAATAATGGAGGAGAGATCTTTATAAACGAAGCCGCGTACCACAAGATGCCGGAGTCCGCTCACTTCACGCACCGCATTGGCAACCTCATACGGTTCGATTCGATACCCGCCGATCTTGAACATCTCATCCAGACGTCCACAAATAAAGAGGTTTCCCTCCCTGTCAAGTTTCCCTGCATCCCCGGTGTGGAACACCCGTCCCCGCAGCAGCTCCCGCGTCTTTTCGGGCAGATTGAGATATCCCCGTACATACGGGTTCCTGTAACAGACTTCCCCGACCGTTCCGACTGGCACCTCCATCTCCTCTTCGTCCAGAACATAGATCTCGATGTCGGACTGTGATTTTCCCACTGGCGCAGGAGTCATGGGCTGCGTCAGGTGATAGACAGACAGAAGGCAGCCTGCCTCGGTCGAAGCATAACAGTTATAGCAGGTGCTGTTCTCCACAAACAGCCCATCTGCCGGCTCACTTGCCAGGAGGCACACTCTGAAGGGTCTGCGGAAGGGAAGATGGCTGCGAAGGAAAGAAGGGGTGAAATAGGCGCAGTTTACCCCCGTCCGTTCCACATAATTCTCAAACATGTCCTGACTTTTCCCATACGAGGGGGGCATCAGGGCAACGGTATCCCCATCGGCACAGGAACCTGCAAAGACGATCGGCATGGACACGAAGTTCATCGGGCTCATCACCAGAAAGGTATCCTCCGGGCCCATCAGCGCCCGGCCATTCATCCTTGAGGATTTCCACGCATTTTCAAGCGACCCGTATTCATGCAGAACACCCTTAGGCTGAGCGGTGGTTCCCGAGGTATACGCAATGTAACAGAGATTGTGCAGGCGGATCTCCTCATACCCCTCCGCCGGTTCAGTATTCAGGATATCCGCCCACTCCCTTTCGCGCACCTGAACCCTGCACTCGCAGTCCTTCCGGATAAACTCTGTCCTCGCCGGATCATTGGTACTCTCCGTCAGAACAAACGCTGCCCCGGCGCGCATCGTTCCGGCCATGCAGGCATACAGTCCGATGCCCCTCGGGAGCGTATACATGACCACATCCTCCGCGCCAATTTTCCTCTGTTTCAGCCACGCATAGATGCGCCCGGACAGTTCCCACAGCTGTGCATACGTAACTCTTTCCTCCGGTTCATATATGACCGCTGTCCTGTCCGAGGTTTCTGCCGCCCGCTGCGCTAACATCTCCAAAACAGTATTTCCATTCATTTGTTTTCCTCTTTCCTGCCTCGCCTATTAAAATCTTTTCAGGATACACATGAGCAAAAAATCAAAGAGATGATGCCAATAACTTTGAAAAATCAATGATTCTCACAAACAGTGTTTTACACGGCTTCATGTACATCTGCAGCATGTTCAAGTGCGTACAATGTCTCGGAATCTATTTCAATGCAGCCCGCTGCGGCGTTGTTTCCGTTCAAATTCCAGGCTAATGGATGATTCATGATCTCGTTCCAGGCAAGAACAAATTTCAGCTGTCGTGAAGGGAACGCGTCTTTCAGGACTCTTCCTGCCATCATATCTGTAGGGACCTTCTGTCCATTATCGTCAGCATGAAAACGCGGAAGCTTATGCTCATCGCAGGGCATCGTAACTCTGATCCCAAGGAACATTGAATTTTCCGGCATTAATCATTCTGCTTTCCGTCAGCAATCCGAAAGAACCGGAGTTCTCATCTCATGTATCGACCTGCCATCGTGGAATCTTTACCGTCCCCCGAAATGGTATAAAAATTCAAACTGATTATAGCAAAGCCAAGGGATTAAAGCAACGAAAACGCCGTTGACTTTTTCATGGAGGAAAAGAGAAAAAAAGGCAGGATAAAGATCCCTGCCAGATCAGGAACCGTATCATCCCTTATACTCAGCTCATCCCGTCAACCGTTTCAGAGCCGTGCTCCGGAAAAATGTCCCGGAACTCAACGTGCAGATCTGTTACCGGATAGGAAGGCGTATCACAGAGAAAGCATACGCAGTCCTTGTTGATTTTGACATGATCAGATGCCGTTCCCGGAAGGCTCACCCGGTTACTCAGCGATAGGTCCGAACATTGCCAGCGCCTCTATCCATGTCTGTTTATGCGCTTCTTCCCATAACGCAGTAAACCGGTCTCCACCTCATCAGGACGGAAACCGGTTTACAGGTTTTTTCCAGGTATTAAAAGATCCGTCTCTTCTTTCAATCGTCGCGGAGTGACGATGTGCGCAGCTGCCGGTTCAAGTCACTCCCAGTCAAGAGAAGCTTCCATTGTCAGATTTTCTTTCTAATAAATCCGATACCTGCCAAGCCTATCACTGCAACGACCACATATAAAAGGGGATTCTGCCCATCTCCGGTCAGCGGAAGATTGGCTTGGATAATGCTGAATGGTGTCCATTCACTTTTCCGTTCAGACGGGTTCATAACCTTTCCATGAAAGCGTGAAAGGGCTGCAAAATTGAGATACCCCATCTTTGCCTCCCGGACTTTTACCCAACCATCTAAACAGGTGCTTCCCTTTTGTATGCTGAGGATCCCGACACTATCCTGAGTTCGTTACAGGTTGCGGTACCAGCTTTCCTGAAAAGAGGCTTTCCGAAGGATATTGTCCTGCGAAAAGCCTCTTTATTGTCGATAAACGTTCTTCGGATCAGTCGGATGTTCAGAACACCGAACTCTGCCTCTGATTTTTTCATTTCGAAATACTGCGCCAAATTGGGATGAGTATTCATTTGCTGAAGGACCTTTACCGTCAGGCCTCCGTTCCCTGTAATCCAATCTCCTCCGCATGTTCCCGCATTCCGCCGATACAGATTTCGGCGACTTCCTTTACATCCATTCCCAGCATTTCACAGCCTTTGAGAACCAGATCCCGATCACATTTTGCTGCGAATTTTCTGTCTTTAAACTTCTTCATGAAGCTTTTGATTTCAAGATCTGTAATCCCTTTCGGACGCATGCGTGCACAGGCCTGAATAATGCCTGTTAATTCATCCACGGTAAACAGGGATTTTTCCATGTTGGTCTGCGGCTCTACATCCGTACAGATTCCATACCCGTGTGACAGTATGGCCCGCACATCTGCCTCATCCACGCCGGCCTCAAGCAGCGGTTCCTTTGTGTGCTGCAGATGCTCATCCGGATATTTCTCATAATCGTAGTCGTGTAAAAGCCCTACGGCCTCCCAATGCTCTGCATTCTCCCCAAAATGCCGTGCCATGGCGCCCATGGCATAGGAAACATTCAGTGCATGAATCCGGAGATGGTTCTCCGTGACCATGGAATTATTCAATTCCCGTGCACGTTCAAGTGTAAGCATTCACGTCCTCCTCAGGTCTCAGCCTATGTTGTGTGTCTTGTCTGCCGCCTGACGCTGTCAGTCTGCGGTTTTCCGGCCAATGGGCCGCCCGATCTTCTGAAGCCGCTGCTTTGCCGGCCTTGTCTGCCAAACCGGCGCAGACGCGTCAGTCCGGTTTCTTTTGAAGAATGTCCAGTGTATGATGAGACGCCCCTATCAGGTCCTGCCGTTCACAGATGGTAACGTGATCGTTCATCCACCAGCTGAAGGTTTCATCATCCATGGCGTCTATCAACTCCCGCATGTAGTTGGTCGCCCCATCTGCTGCAACCAGCCCGATCCGTTTAACGGATACCTCTGCATCCAGGGCCGCTGTTTCCTCGTGCGTACCATTTCAAACAAATCCTTCGGTTCGCTGATGCAGTGCCAGTCGGGCGTCAGCATCGTAGACAAAGTTCGATCCCGCTGCCAGGCGCAGATGAAGAAATAATGTACAGGATGTAAAAAAAGGCCTGGCTGACAATCACACCAACCAGGTGCATTCATCGATCAACTTCTCCAATGACAGGTGTAATGAATCTCAGGAGTAACTTACTCGTTTCGGCATGCATTGTTCAAGCTCTTCCTTTGGAATCCGGACGAAGATGTCCAGAAGTTCTTTGTCGAGCTGTGTCCCGCCAACGGTCTTCATGATCTCCATCGTCTGCTCATAAGTCTTAGCTTCCTTATAGGAACGCTGCATCCGGATCGCTGAATAGGTATCCGTAATAGCAATGATTCTCGCCGCCAACGGAATCTGATCTGCTTTCAGCTTATAGTACCCTTTCCCGTCCACACGTTCGTGATGATACAGAATCCATTCCCTGATATTGTCAAAGGAATGGAGCGGTTTCAGGATTCTGACGCCCACCTCAGGATGGGTGACGACAACTTCCCATTCCTCAGGATTCAGTTTGGCCGGTTTATTCAGAATGGCTTCGGGCACACCAAGTTTTCCCACATCGTGGAGCAGCGCGGCATATTCCAGACTCACCGGATTCAGTTCCCTCTTCATTTGTTTTGGCAGGTACTTGTAGAACAGCATCGTCAGGGCTTGTACATGCTGGCTGTGACCATTCAAATACGGATCCCTGGCATCAATCACGCCGACCAGAACCTCAGCCACATCAATGCTTCGTTCTTTCGCTGTCTCGATCAGTTTAAACATCAGTGTTTCAACAATCGTTACAAAAACACTGCCGAAAAAGAGAATCAGAGACACCATGATGCTGGGTTTTGATGTGAATCCCACAACAAGGTAACCGAGCAGAAAGAATACCAGCAAAACAAGTGCAAGACGCATCCAGGATACATCCCTCTTCCGCCCTGAAGAAAGCACATCCTGCGAAGAACGCAGAAAAACAAAGTATCGGTAGATGTTCCCCACCATGTTCGCTGCTCCGAGGATTATGAGGATCCTTGTGACTGTATCCATTGCTTTCCTTCCATCTCATGTTGTTTATTGATCCATGTGTCCATCTGTGTCTTCAGGAAAAAGTTCACGATAAAGTGCCAAATGCCTCACAGGCCACGTCAGCCCCGGTTTTCCCATCATAGGCGGTCAGCGGCTGATACCGGCAGATTCACCCTGTAAACAACTGCAGGAAGTTCTCGCCCCAACTTTTGGGATGATTCCCCTCGACCGGGATGCATCCCGGCCGATAAAGACATTCCCTCCGGTTGCGAGGGGATATTCCCACACACCGCAGGTCCGAAGGCACTCAGGCAGCCCACACTTTCTGCCGGCAGGCTGCCCGGTGCCATTGACTGCAGGAACGTTTTTCCCGCGTTCCCCCGGGAATACGGAATGGTTCCGCCAAACCAGAGGGTCTGGATCTCTGTCACGCAGTTCCTGCCAGATACGTGTCCTTTTCCTTCAGCGGACATGTTCTCAGCGGATTCCCGGTCCTGCGAATGACGCAGCCGTCCTGCAGATTGGTTTATTTGGTCAGCATCTGTGCAAGTTCCTGCAGGATCTCCGGGATCCGGATATTCTGCGGGCAGATGGATGCACACGATCCGCAGCCGATGCACCGCCGGGGATCCATGGAGGGCTGTGCCTCATCCGGCTGATAGCCTGCCATATGATCGCCGTTTTTAAGACCGTTGTAGGCCGCGATCATCCGGGGAATGTCCAGTTCCATCGGGCATCCCTCTGTACAGTACCGGCAGGCGGTACAGGGCACCCAGGAAAGCATGGACTCGGCGACTTCCTGAAGAAGTTCCTTTTCTGCCGGGCTGACCGGATTGGGTTCACGGAACGTCTCCACATTCTCAACAATCTGATCCAGTGTCGACATTCCGGAAAGCACCACCGCCACCTCGGGAATCCCCTGAAGCCAGCGCAGTGCCCAGCGCGCCGCTGAATCCGCCGGACGCACGGCCTGAAGCTTTTCCATCTGCGGGGCCGGCAGATTTGCCAGTCTTCCTCCCCGCACGCCTTCCATGACGACAATTTTCAGGCCGTGGCGTGCGATGACCTCCACCTTGGCTTTGGCATTCTGGATCTTCCAGTCCATATAGTTGAGCTGTATCTGAACAAACTCGAACACACCCTCATACCGTTTCAGGAAATCGTCAATGGTCTCCGCCGATACAGCATGTGAGCTGAATCCGAGATGGCGGATTTTCCCCTGCCGTTTCTGTTCCAGCAGATAATCCACAATCCCGATCTCCGGATCGTTGTAGAAGACCAGTGATTTCTCGCTGACATTGTGCAGCAGATAAAAGTCAAAATAGTCCGTCTGACATTTCCGAAGCTGCTCATGAAACAGTGCATCCACCGTTGTATCCGGATGACCGGCCAGCAGGCTGGTAAATCCCATCATGCCGTTTTCTTTCTTTTCCATCATGTGGCCGGGGAACTTGCTTGCCAGCAGATAGCTCCCGCGGGGATATTTCTTCATTGCCTCCCCCAGGAACAGTTCGGATTCACCGCCGTGATACCGATAGGCTGTATCAAAATAGGTGATCCCGTGGCTCATCGCATAATCGACGATCTCCTGCGCCTTTTCGCGGTCAATCTTCTCCCCCTGTCCTTCCACCTTGGGCAGGCGCATATTGCCAAGCCCCAGTGCGGACACTTTCAAACCGTTCAATTCGTTATAATACATGAGATTCACCTCTCCACTTTTCAACCTTTGGTATTTGTGGGCCCATTACCTTTGCCGAAACGGAATTCCTCTTTCCTCTGTGGACAGAGCCGCGGTTCAGAAATACAGGACCTTCAGAAACGGGCTCTCCTCCTCAGCCCTGATAGTCAGTCTCCTCTCCGTCCATGTCATACGAATCATACTCGCCGTCATCCATTGCCTCATCCGCCTGGGAATAGGTCATTCCCTCCGTCGGATTATAGCCTGAGCTGAGTGCGGCATCCGGCACAGTCATGCCGTTCGTCCTCTGAAGCTGTGTTTTCAGGACATACCCCGCCTGACCATACGATTCATCCAGCACCAGACACCATCCGTTGATTTCAGCCAGGACTTTTAAGGGGTAACCGGTGTAAAACTGTCCTTTTGCCTGCGCATACTCACCGGGTTCTGTCCGCATGACCGCTACGCCTGTCCCAACGTTTACCACGGCATCATACTGCTCCGGGCTGAATGCGGTCATGCCGCCGGCTGCTCCCCCCGTCTGAGGGGCATATCCATTGACCGTTCCCGGATACATGCCATTTGCCGGATACTGACCGTTGGCCGGATACTGGCCGCTGGCCGGGTACTGACCACTGGCCGGCACGGGGGTTTCCGCCGGTGCCACCATCTCAGAGACATATTTTGCCGGCACAAACCCGGTTACGCCGTTTGCAGTAACTTTCAGCCACTGACCGGTTGTCCCGATCACCTTGATTTCTGTTCCATTGTCCACTTTCAGCAGAACCGTGGCGCCCTGATTGGCCTTTTCACGAATGTTCAGGTCGCTGCCGCTGGTTTTTACATTTGCAATATACGGTTCAATCTCCGTTACCTTCTCCTTGGACGGGGGAACGGTCGGGTTCGGTTTTTTCGTGGGGGTGGGTGTGGCCGCAGCCGCAGCCGCCGGTGTCAATTCCGCTGTTGTACTGACACCCTCCGCCATTCCCAGCGTACATGAGAGCATCAGCAGCAGAAGTATAAAAACAGAGATTCTTTTCATTTTACATCATTCCTTTCAACTCTGATTCACGAAGAATCTGATTTTATGACAACGTTTTTCTGTGTATTTATTCGGATGAGAAACCACACGGCGCTCAGTCACATCAGATGGTTATCCCATTCTGCTGTTCCTTTGCCTGACCTGCAGCCGTTTTGTCACACTTTCCTTCCGCCCAGATATCTTGCACGGATATGCTTCGTTTCCCCAAGATAGCAGAATCGCTCCAGCAGCTGAACCGGAGAGAGTTTATAGAAACGGTCCGCGATTCCTCCGATCACCAGGGCATCGAAGGCATAGCCCGGTTCCAGACTTCCTGTCTTTCCAAAGAGGGCACCACCTTCTTTCGTCCCCATGTAAAACGCTTCTTCAAACGAGACCGTTCGGTTTCCTTCCGGCTCGTAAAACACTTTGTATTTGGACAGCTGCACGCTCCGGGCAATCTGGCTGTATACCCCCAGATTGGAAGCCCCCGCAATGTCACTCCCCAGGCCAATCCGGATGCCTTCATCTGCCAGTGTGCCGGTCCGCATGATCCCGGCCAGGATATTGTTGGTGGAATCCGGACATTGTACCGCATAACCTCCATACTTTTTCATGATCCGGATATCCTCATCCTCCGGGAAGATGAAATGGGCTCCTACCACAGGCCCGTTTCCTAAAAGGCCTGCCTGCTCATAGATGCCGGTATCGCAGCCGCATTCGGGATACAGCTTCTTAGCCTGCTGTGCCTCCCACAACGATTCCACCAGATGTGTCTGCACTCCCGTCTGATATTTGTATCCCAGCGCCCCCAGGCCTTTCAGCAATTCCCACGTACAGGTAGGCGCAAACCGCGGGGTCAGGATCGGCTTTGCTGTACGGTTGCTCTGATACCGTTCCAGAAACGTTTCCGTCTCTCGCAGGGAATCCTCCGTGGTCTCGCACAGATAATCCGGGCTGTCCATATCCATGTTGACCTTGCCCACCAGTCCGTGCAGTCCCATACGCTCCATCCGCTCGATCAGGTATCCGGTGGCCTCCCTGTGAATGGTTCCGAAGATCACCGCATGCATCGTTCCATGTTCCAGCATGTCATCCAAAAAGGCATCATACGCCGCATGGGCAAATTCCGGATCCTCAAACCGCCGTTCCAGGGGAAAGGTGTACTGATGCAGCCAGTCATGAAGCAGGAGATCCATTTCCGTCCCCCGCTGCGGATACTGCGGCGCGTGGACATGAAGATCTGAAAATGCAGGGATAATCAGATCCTCTCCAAAATCCGTCACCGGAATGTCGGCAAATTCCGGCATCTGCGGATAGATTCCCTCCACCAGACCGTGATCTACCGCGATATAGCTGTCCTCCCATACAGACAGTTCATTCCTGTTTTTGGAAGTAATGATATTCCCGTGAAATAGTTCCATCTCTGTCTCTTTCTCCCGATCTCACTGCCGTTCTTTTACCCGGGTACTTGTCCGATTTGGCCAGCCATCGCCGCGGGACAGGGTCCTTTCTGTACAGGCCAAACACGGTTTATCTGATGCCCAGTTCCGGCGGCGGAAGCTTTTTGGCGCACTCGGGACAGGCGACCACCTGCCCTTTTCTGAGATCAACAAATCTGGCTGGAAACAGATTGCCGCAAAGGTTACACTAGCACTCGTAAATCTTGCTTCGATTCTGGGTCGTACCAGTATCCTTCATTATCGTGATTTGCTGAACCGACCGTCCTTCAATCTTCCCTCCCGCACGCATGATCTGCATTGTCTCTGCACAGGGATAGCAACATCCTGCATGGCCATTGCGCAGAGCAAATTCCGGAGCATTCACTTCGTGTCCGCGCGTACACCGGCAGACCCACTCCGGACTGTTGCGATAGGTTCACCCCGTTTTTCTGACGGTTGTAAACCATTTGAATCTTTGGCCAGCCTCAATCATTTGAGCCATCTGTTTTTCCCCTCTTTTTGAATGACATCTTGATGAACCACAGATGTCATGGTATGATAATTCTGTCATCCGCATCATTGTAAACCAAAAAAGTGGCAACAATCAAGAGATTCATGCTAAAATAATGTTTATCCAGTGAGGTGAAATAAATGATTCTCTATCATGGCAGCAATGTGATCGTTCGCGAGCCACACTTGCTCAAAATCCAGCGTGACCTGGACTTTGGCAAAGGCTTTTATACAACAAGTGATTTTCAGCAAGCCAGTAAATGGGCCCGAAGAACAGCGAACCGTCTGAAGCAGTCACAGGCATATGTATCTGTGTATGAAGTACCTGAGGAAAAGCTGCTTGCTCTGCGCGTTCTGCGCTTTGACAAGCCGGATCAGCAGTGGCTTCACTTTGTGGCTGCTAATCGGAAAGGAGCGGCTCCCGCTAATGAGTGGGACATCATCTGCGGTCCGGTTGCGAATGACCAGACCATGCCGGTAATTGACTTGTTCCTGGATGGCATGTATGATGAAGAGGAAACGATCCGGCGGCTTCTGCCACAAAAACTCAAAGATCAATATACCTTTAAAAGCGATTCTGCCATTGCGCTGCTCCGTTTCAAAGAGGTGATAAGCGTATGACCAAAATTCCCTGCTATTCTCTGGACTATTACGACAAAAGTGTCATCCGGATGATCATTCAAAAATACGGGATGGAGCAAATGGATGCCGCCCGTGCTTTCCTGATCTCTGAAACCCATGCGATGCTGGAAGATGCTTGTCTGGCCATGACAGAGTTTTCAGATCGTGCCATCTTCGACATGTGGGAAGTAGAAAAAGTTACGGGCGATCCGCGCAATTCAGCTTACCTGAGGAGTGAAATATGATGACAGATGAAATGCAATTCTTTCTCTTTCTGATTGAGCGTTATGCGAATCACAAAAACCGTCCAACCGGTGATGTAATGCGTGAATGGGATCAAAAAGGGGTGACCCAGGAGATCTTTGACGGTTATTTCCAGTATCACCAGGAACCGATCCAAAATGCCTTTCTTGATATTGACAGCCTTGTTGTCAACGGCGTTCATGCTTTTTGATGCGCTCTTTTACAGCAAACATCTTTGGTCACCTGCCGGAGCAACGATCTCTGAGCCCTGGGCCTGACATCACTGTTGCTGCAACAGGGCCGCTCTTCGTTCATTAAAACTGCCGCTTGAAGCACCTTGCAGGAACCTGCATATCGGGCTTTGTTGCGGCAGTTTTTGCTTCGTCTCTCATTTCCTTCGAACATGTATCCGCCCGGTGCGATCCAATGCCCACGGGCACCAGCCTCCGCTCACCGCTTTTTCACCGGAAACTCACAGACTAAACGGATTCTCCCCAGATCGGTCTGTTCCGCCCAGATCCGTCCATCATGCCGCTCCATAATGGCCCGCGCCATGGAAAGACCGATTCCATATCCGCCGCTTTCCCTGCTGCGGGAAAGGTCCGGCCGATAAAACCGGTCAAAAAGATGTTTGAGATTCTCCGGCGAAAGCGGCTCTGTCAGTCCGTTTTCCGAAACCAGACGGACCGTATGCCCCTCCTGATTCAGAGACAGTTCAATCGTATCCTCCTCGGGGGCGTACTTGACCGCGTTTTCGCACAGCTGTGAAATCAGACGTTTCAGGGCATCCCTGTCTCCGGTCAGCCGGATATCCTTCTGGACAGCGAGACGGAACGATTTGCCCATGAACTCGGCCATTCCCTGAAAGGATTCCGCCTGTTCCGTGACAAGTTCGGAAAAATTCAGGTCCTCTTTCTGCAGATGGGCGCCCTCCTCATCCATTCTTGACAGGTAAATCAGATTATTCACCAGGTCACGCATATTGGACACCTGTTTCTGCGTATCCTCGATCCATTCGTTTTTCTGAACCGTCAGCGACAGCGCATCCATGTTGGCCGAGATGACCGTGAGCGGCGTTTTCAGCTCATGACCGGCATCCGTGATGAACTGTTTCTGCCGGATGACATTCTGAATCATGGGCTGGATGGCTCTGGACGAAATCAGCGACATGGTCAGCCAGGCCAGCAGGATACCGCCCAGGCAGGTCAGTGCGGAGACCAGGAGCAGACGGCGGACGCTGTCCATTTTGGTCTCGACGTTGAGAAGGAGCACCATCTCACCGCGCATTCCGCCCCGGGTCATGAAAAGATAATTACCTGCCGACCCGCACTCTTTTCCGGAGGACAGCGCTCTGGCAGCAATCTCCTTCAGTTCATCCGATGTGCCGCTCTGAATCCGGGTCCGGCCCAGCAGAAAGATCTCACCCGCTTCGTTTCGGAGGGCAACAAAATACCGTGCCTCGTCCAGTGCGTTCTGCTGACGTCGGTTCGGTGATTTTCTGCCCGGCTGGACATCCATTTCCCGGAACGACAGATTCTCAAGCGTTTTCAGCAGCTCATTTCGGACACTGACATAGTTGACCACATTGATAATGCCTGCCAGGAGGATCATGGCGATGGAGAGCACCGTCACCGCAATCCGGATAAATCGCCGGCGGATTCCCTGAATCATGTCGTCTCCTCCAGTGAATAGCCGACTCCGCGGCTGGCCTTGATCTGCAGATCCGCGCCAAGTTCATTCAGCACCTTCCGCAGATTGCTGATGGTCACCCACAGGGCATTCATCTCTGCCTCCGCATCCCAGCCCCATACGCGTTCCATGATCTGGTCCACGCTGTAGACTCTGCCCGGCTGCTCCATGAACATCTCCATCAGCTGGAATGCCTTGTTGTTGAGCCGGGTACTTTTGTCCCCGCAGCAGATGACCATGCTCTGACGGTCCAGGGTCACATTGGCAAAAGCCATTTTATCCTGCCGGAAATCCTCTTTCCGGCGCAGCATGGCCCGAATTCTGGCCAGCAGCTCGCTGGCGGCAAAGGGCTTGGGCAGATAGTCATCCGCCCCCGCATCCAGACCGGACACCCGGTCCTCTACCGCATCCCTGGCCGTCAGCATCAGGCAGGGCACAGATACGCCCTTTCCCCGCAGTTCCCTGAGCACCGCAAGCCCATCCGGCGGCGGCATCATCCAATCCAGTATCATGCCGTCATAGTCATATCCGGACGCATAATCCAGCGCATCCCGTCCGTTATGGACAATGTCCACCGCATATCCGGCATGCTCCAGAATCGTCTTCATCGCCTTGCACAGCGAGCGATCATCTTCCGCAAATAACAGTCTCATCTCCAGGCTCCTGTTCTGAATCATCGATTACCCATTTGCCGGTCACATTATACCACAAAATTGCTTCCATTTGCCAAATCAGCGCCATCCCAGACGGGATGGCGCTGATTGTTCCTTATTGAGACATTGTGTCATTATAATCCGCTCTGTCCCTGATTCATCTGCGGGAAAGAACGGGAGCCTCTGCCGGTACTGTTCCGGGGCATCATGCCGTTTCCGCTGTTCTGCATTCCCGGATTGCAGTTTCCCATGCCAGGCATCTGACCCGGCTGAACGTTCCTTCCGCCATTGCCAGGCACCTGACCGGGCTGAACGTTCCTTCCGCCATTGCCAGACGCCTGACCAGGCTGAGCATTCCTGCCGCCCTTGCCACGCATCCGTCCGGACTGCCCGTTTCCCGGCAGATGGCCGCGGCGATTGTTTTTCGATCCCTGTGCTGCACTCTGCTCCGTTGCATCCTTCAGAATCAGATCAGCCTGCTCCTGCGTCATGCTTCCGGCGGCAACATAGCCATCCAGTTCCGTCTTCAGGGCATCCAGGCGCGCCTGCTTTCTGGCACTTCTTTTTGCCTTTGCATATGCCTCATATGCCTCCGTCAGTGCCTCCTCTGCGGAGGGCTCCGCCTCCTGCGGTGCCGTCTCTTCCGCGGCAGGTGCATTTTCCGTCACGGCAGGGCTCTCCGTTGTTTCCACAGCCGTTTCAGCAAATACCGACACGCTCAGGGAAAGAATACATGCCAGTGCAAGAATCGCCATCCAGGTCTTTTTCATTGTTTTCATCTCAGTCAACTCCTTTTTTGAATTGCCCCGTTCATCGGGGACAGGTGTAGTATAAGATGAGAACCTTTCCTGAACCTTTCAAAACTCAACTTTTTTCAAAAAGCCCGTCTGGCTTTTTCAGGTGTCGCCGTCTGTTTCATGATTCCCTTTTCCCGTCCTTCCCTCCATGACCGGGCCACTCACGGACAGGCCAGGGACCGCTATGAGAATCCATGAGCTGCCCATTGATCGAATGTTCCACAGACGCTCCTCCTGCCCATTCCGCTCATCCGTCACGGTACATGAAAAGTCATCCACAGACAACCGCAATTATTGGCGGCTAAACCAGGTGCCCTTCGCCAGGAGCAAGGCCTGGCGCAATCAACCTCTTACCCATCAATCTTGAGGGGAGCGGCCTTACAACGCTGGGGGAAATCTGGCAAAAACGAACAACCACCAAACCTGACCGCGACAATGTCCGATCAAATTCGATGGTTCTCTCCATTTTCAATTCGAAAAAGGGCCGCCCGGTACCCATCCAGCGTATCCCCTGTCATCCATCCGGCCATGACAGATTCAAAGGCCCGGTTTGCTTCCGCTGCCGGGATGAGACTTATCTGCGAGTTCGAAAAACAAAGTAAGCGAATCAGAGTTTTTTGAGAATCTCGGAAAACACCGGAAATCAGTATCCTTTTCGCGGAAGATAACGGAAGCCCCAAAGCGAGGTACCGCAAGGCTTTCTCCCGTCCCGCACACCCCCAAAACAGCGCAAACCCAGGAAATTCACAGGCTCGAAATAGGTTCGAAAGTTCTCTCCAAGTTCTCTCCTGGCGGTCAAAAAACCGGCACGTTGGAGAGAACTCAGGAGAGAACAGACTTAGCAAAAGACATCCGGGACTCCTCCTGCCGTTGACAGAAAAAACAGAGAGGTGAATCCCTATGCTGACCAAGAAAGAATGGGAGCGCATCCTGCGGGGTTATCCCGAAACCATCTCCAAAGAGCAATTCTACAAATTGTGCCAGATCAGCAAGAACCATGCTCGGATGCTGCTGACCAGCGGCGTCGTTCCCTGCCAGATCACCAGGCGGGCGACCCACAAGTATGTGATCGCCGCCGTGGACGTGATCGCCTACCTGGAAAGCCTGCCCCGCATCCGCAGAAAGACAGGCGGCGCTGCCACGATGCCGCAGCAGAGTCGGAATCCGGCGCTGACCCGGGTGCCGCCAGCCCTGGCCGACCAGCTCCGGGCACTCTATGACGAAACACTGGAGCCCTTCCCGGACGTGATGGACCCCAGGCAGATAAGCGACGCTATCGGTTATGCCGACACCACCATCATCAAGTGATGCGGCGAGGGCAAAGTCCGCAGCTTCACCCTTCGGAATGTGCGCATGGTCCTCAAGCCCTGGCTGATTGATTTCCTGTTGTCGCCGGCGTTTCTCAACCAACCGGCAGTCTCCCTCTTGGACCAACACGTCATCCTGCCCATCATCGGCAACTGGCTGAACAGCCAAGCCCATTCAGAAAGCGAGGAATGAAACATGACGATCTGCACTGCAACTTACGATATGGATACCAATTGTGTCACCGTCCGGTTGGCGGATCGCTCCATCGTGACGATCGACTGCCAGAAGGTGGAGGACGCCTTCACCGATAACATGTATGAACGATCTGAGCTTGATTACTTGCTTTTCAGCGATACGGCTGCCTATGCCGATCTGGTGCTGAACGAGGATCCCGGAAGGTACTTGAAAGCGGTCACGCAGTATCAGACAGACGAATCCATGATGTAACTGCTCAGAATTGGCGCCTGTACAGCATCCGGCAGCGGGTCGAAGAAATCCTCATTGAACTGATTCATACATCCTCATGATCCACATGGGCCGTCTCTCCGAGGCGGCTTTTTGATATTCATGATCAGCAGGATCCGAAACACCCATATTTGCTCTTGCAAAAGGATCTGATGGGTGGTAGAATAAATTGCAGTTTAGATTACCGCCATTCGGAGGACGACATGGAATACATTCATCGTGAACTGGAACGGAAATTCGCGGAGGCAAGCCGGTTTTTCAAGGCTGTGCTGGTCATTGGCGCGCGCCAGGTGGGGAAATCCACGATGCTCAAGCATATGGCACAGGAGCAGCGCAGAACGTATGTGACCATGGACAATGATCTGGACCGGGAACTGGCGCTGGCAGACCCGGTGCTGTTCTTCCAGACCTATAAGCCTCCCCTTCTGATCGATGAGATTCAGAAAGCACCGACCCTGCTGAATCAGATCAAGATCATGTGCGATGAAAGCGACGAGCGGGGGCGCTTCTGGCTGACAGGCTCCCAGCGGAAAAAACTGATGGAGCGCTCTCAGGAAACACTGGCGGGCCGCTTGGGGATCCTGCGGCTGTATGGGCTCTCACAGCGGGAAAAGGCCGGCTATCTGGACGCGACAGCCCTTGATTTTTCCATGCCCTGCCTGCAGGAGCGGCAGGAACACATGCCGGCGAACGATTTGCAGCGGGTATTTCAGCATATCTGGCAGGGCGGATTTGTTGATGTTCAGTCTGCGTCGGCGGAGATGGCGCAAGCCTGGTATCAGTCCTACATCGACAATTACCTGATGGCGGACGCTGTCAATGATGAGGGCATCAAAGACGTCGCCGGCTTCAAGCGCCTGATCCGTGCCTGCGCGGCCCTGGTCGGCCAGCTCGTCAACTATCATACGCTGGCGGAAGCCGCCGGGATCTCCGAACCCACCGCGAAAAAATGGGTGAGTGTTCTCCAGGATATGGACGTTATCTATCTGCTGGAGCCCTATTCCAACAATGAGCTGCAGCGCCTGGTGAAAACGCCCAAGCTGTATTTCTGCGATACCGGGCTCTGCGCTTACCTGAGCCGTTGGCTGACTGCGGACACCCTGCAGAGCGGCGCGGCAAATGGCCATTATTTCGAGAATTATGTGGTGATGGAACTGGTCAGAAACTATGCCTGTGCGCCGCAGCAGGCCATTCTGACGTTTTATCGGGATGACAAAGCCAAGGAGATCGACGTGTTTGTGGAGGAGAACGGCAGCATTCATCCTCTTGAAATCAAAATGAGCGCCAACCCGGACAGGAAGGAAACACGGAAATTCGACGTGATCGGGAAGACCTCCCTGACACGCGGAAAAGGCGGCATCGTCTGCATGGTGCAGCGGCCCTTCCCCATGAACGCGGAGGATCTGCTCATTCCGGCCAATCTGATCTGAGAAATACATGATTTGCCCGACATAAGGTATTATAAAAATCAAAAACCACTATATATTGTGGTTTAGAATGTGCCTAACCACTGTATTTAGTAGTTGTTTTTCCAAAAAGGTACTTTGTTCGGGTGAATCATACATTGACATACTTGTCACGCTTTTCCCCCAAAAAGCTCTGGCAGCCTTGTCAGCCGCCAGAGCTTTTTCATTTTATCATACCCGTATTTCGCTGTCTCCTTGGCGGGAAGCGGCTCAAGCATTCATCATGAGCTGCGTCAGATGGACAATCTTTCAAGTGCTGCGTTGTGGATCACTGCTTCGTCACCGTGGGAATCCCGACGCCGTTCAGCCAGTCTTCCAGCACCGCTGTGTCCGTGATGCTTCCCAGAACCGTCAGGAGCAGCTCATACACCTCCGTGTGGCCGTAAGGGCAATAGGCACAGACAATGAGGCCCGTGCCGTCAGGAAGATTGACACCGATCTCTACCACATCCAGATATGGCATCCGGTGGTTCTCGTCCCCGTGGACAGCGAAGACATTCATGGTTTCTGATAACTCGGTGATCTCACCGAAGTCTCCGATATAGTCATGAACTGCCGCTGTGCCGGACATCTTTCCTTTCGGAATCATCAGAGATATATAATCGCTTTCCGTTAAGTACACCAAGGTGCCGATGCTGCCCTCGTCCACGATCTCGTACAGTTCCCACAGATATTCCGTATTCACCTTCCGGTTCAGTTTCCTGCTGATGATCCCGGCGATTTTATTCTCCGCTGCCAGAGCATCCGTATACTCTGACAGCGGATAGACCTCAAATCGGCTATAGTCCTTATCCGTATGGGTGACCAGGGGAATAATGTCCGCGGAAGTAACGCGGGCATGGCCCTCCCCGTCCTTTTCAATCACCACATCCACCATCCCGCCCAGCATGGTTCCGGGGAACACCTGACAGGAGAAGAAAATTTCCAAGAGAATACAGACACGATACTCTCCGGCCATCCTTCGTCACAAGGGTCTCGGTATTCTGGAGAACATGCGGATGCGTGCCGATGATCATATCCGCACCGTTTTCCGCAAAAAAGGAAGCCCATTTCAGTTAGTGAATCCTACTGCCCATATATCTATGTATAGCCCATACTTAGAAACAACTATCGCCGGACCCGTGTGGTTATTCCGCGCGGTTTGTAAATGCGTATAGTCATACCGTTCCTTCAAACAGGACTTTATCTCCAATTTGAATTCTCTTTACACCCTGTTCTTTCTTCTGATTGAAGTTGAAGCTCAGCATATACCCTGTGTTCAGATGCCAGTAGTCCAGGTATTCACTGATCTGCTTTTCTCCGGCTGCATTGTATCTTTCTCCCCGCCAGATCTTCAGCTCGATGATGTACTGCTGTCCGAGATAGTCCACGATTACATCGGTACGGGTCTGATCCCTGGTCTGGGCTTCGATATAATAATTACCGGTTCCGTTGATGATCGGCTTCAGGTATAAAAGAAACTGCTCTCTGCCATCCTTTTCTTTAAACCGTTCTTTCAACGGTCCACAGACCTGCGTGTATGTCTCAATGAACCGTTCCATGATCAGGCGCATGTTCAGCTTTCCATCTTCAATGAAGATGTTCTTGACCAGATCGCCTTCCCGGCTGAATACATTGTTTTTTAGTTCTTCATCTGACAGGAAAAGATTATAAAGCCTCGTTTCAAATATCCTGTTAGCCACTCTGACCGTATTGTGATCATTTCTGATCAAACCATACATCTGCATTTGAACGATTTCAGCCTGATCAGGGTTCCATGTGAGCTTCGTCCCTTCCATCAGTATACTCTTTATGGCTGCTTTCAGCTCAGAATAATTATTCAAATTCTTTGTCAGCGACTGGAACAGCGTGTTATCCTCCGCCAGCAGCATTTTAACAGCTTCATCTATGCCTCTATCTGTCCAGGCTTTCGCGAGTTCCATTGTTTTGCTGACTTCTTCGTCTATCAGCTGACAGATACGGCTTACCAGAAAAGGATATCCGTTTGTATAGGCCCTGATGGATCTTGCGATTACAGACGTATTCATGCCTGTGTGATGATCTGCCTCATATTCATCCAGCATCCCTTTGATACCGGTATCTGTCAGGCTCATATCAATCGTGAAATCTGCGGCTATGTTCCATGGGCTGTTTTCTTTACTATCTTCCTCTGGATGGAGTCTTCCTTTCAGATGTTTTACATCGGTGACTCCGGCCAGTATGACGGACTGAAAGGTTTTTACCCTTGCATTCTTCTCTCTTTTTAGATACAGCGATCGTAACTGAGCCAGAAAATCAAGAAATACCTGATTGTTTGTCGCACTGTCCACCTCATCTACAATGAGTACTACTGGATTCTCAGACTCTTTGAACCACCTCATAAAAATTCGGAAAAGTTCATCCAACTTCACTGTGTCATCTGGCTTTATGCTTAGTTTTTCAAACTCATCTTTGAATTTTCCCGGAATCGGAATACCCATAAACTCTGCCGCATCGCAGATGATCCTGCACATTCCTTTTGCAAAGGAACCTTCTGTTTTGAAAACCGCATCCCCGATGTCCTGAAAATCAAGGCTAAGCACGATATATTCTTCTTGCAATGATTTACTTAATGCTTCTATCGTCGTCGTCTTTCCGTATTGCCTTGCCCTATTGATCGTAAAATACTTTCCTTCATCAACCAGCTTTTTTATTTCTTTAACTCTCTCGGAGAGATCAACCATGTAATGTTTTGACGGTATACAAACTGCTGTTGTGTTAAATTTCTTCATGAATGTTCTCTCCTTTCCGTCAGAAAAGCCAAAAAACTATCTTCCAAAGAATACATTCCCGGAATCGTACTCGTTATGCATACCTTCGGCAGAGACCTGAAATGGAATCCTCATGTACACGCCTTATGTACACAAGATGCCGCCGACAGAAATGGGTTTTGGCATAATTTCACCTACATTGATTACAAGTATCTTCATATCGTTTTCATGCAAAAACTGATTGCCCTGCTCAGAAAACACTTTAAAGGAAACAAGCTATGCCCATTTGGCGATGTGATAATGCGATCATCGTTTTGTTTTCATGCAGTTTGCATGCAGTTTTGAGTCAATGCCAGACAGAGATGATTAAGATGATGTAGAAGAAAGCATAGCGAGGGTAATCCTGAAAGCTGTTCGAAAAGACATGGGGAAACTATGCCCATTTGGCGATGTGAAAAATACGATCATCGCATTGTTGTCATGCCTCGAAGTCTGGATGATCCTCTTTGAACATCGAATGCTATCGATACATAACCGAATAGAAGGAAGATTTTACTTCCTTCTTTTCATTTTATCCGTACCAAAAGTATTTTCGTTTTCGTCAAGCCCTGAACTGTTACGAATAAAGTGGCTGTCCCGGGCATCAGTCGGTTTTCCGGGTCCGTGCCTGTCTCCCCTGTCCCGGGGCCAATACAGACCGCCGGAAAACGGAAATTTCCCGTTATTTCGTCAACTTATCCCTCAGCCGGGTGATCTCCTCCTCGCTCATTCCCAGCTTTTTCAGAAAGCCGCCGGCATATTCGGACAGGTCGGCCGTCTGCATGTCCACCTCCGGATTGTCATCCATCAGCGCGCGGATCATCGGCTCCAGCAATTCACGCTGAATCGTCTCATATTTTACCGGTTCACTTTCCTTCGTCACTCCGTAATAGTTCCGGTAGGTGATCATGTAATCCTCTGCGATTTCCTCATAGCCGGCGCCGCAAAGCGCTTCCAGCAGCATACATACAAAGCCCGTTCTGTCCTTGCCTTCCGTGCAGTGAATCAGATAGGGACCGTCGTTATTCAGCATGGCCCTAAGGGCGCCGACCATCTTTGTGCGAAATGATTCGGAACTGAAATTCATATTCATCGCCGCCGGATGAACCTTTCCCTCCTGATACAAAGAGAGAAAATAAGGAGAATTGAAGTCTTCCTGCCCGGTATAGCCCTTCATTTTCTCGTCCGTATCGGCCAGATTCAGGATGAAACGGACACCGGCGTCCGCAATGAGTGCATCCGCATAGGGCGCCCGGTTATGCTGATTGTCGCAGGGGGAAGCCGACCGGTAGAGCAGCCCTTCCCGCAGATTTCCCACGCGTATGTTTCTGAAATTGGCAAAAATCACATCGCTTTCGTACAGGCTTCTGTCGTCCCCATAGCGAAGATCTCTTGCTTCCTGGATGTTCGCATATTTTCCGCGTTCGTTCAGGGCAATCCGGGCGGTATCGTTTTCGTCAAGCCCGGCGACGTCCCACAGATCGTCGCCGTAGTTAATACACGCCTTGATATAATCGTATTTCGGATAGCCGATCAGAAGCGTTTCTCCGTTGTGACAGTAGAATCCGTTATAGTACGGAATGTCCTCCAGCGTGTATCCGTTGGAGAAGACCACGTTCACACTGTCCCCAAAGGCAAACCCCAGGTCATTAAATTCTTCGATGGTAAGCGTGATATAAACGCCGCCAAATTCCAGTTCATGGATTACCTGGAGGCCGGACACCTCAAGTCCCGTTTCCCCGTCCTCAGCCAGTGACGGGACAATACCAACAAGGATCAGAATCACCGTCAGGCACATGACCCATATCATTTCCCGGCGTTTGGGTTTACTCGGGCCTTTCTTCATTTCCATTTCTCCTGTTCACTTTGAAATTCTGGAATCGTTCCGGACCGCGCCCCCCTGAGGCATGTCCACCGTTCCAAACTGCATTATAGGGACATATTGTTTGTCTGTAAAGAGCAAAAAATCACTGCTGTTGAAAAGGGGCTGGGGGCTGGAGGTGCTCAAACGAAGTATCAGTAAAGGGCCGGTTTCCCGGCCCCTGCTTTCGCGGTCTGACTGTTTAAATTTTATCCTTGACTTTAGAGCCACTTTATTCCCCGTCTGCTTTGTTGTTGGCCGCTTCAGATCTGTCTGTCAGTTTTTCATAGAGATTCAGGTACTCCCTGGCCGATTTTGTCCAGGATACATCGACCGCCATGTCCCGTCTGACCATCTCATCCCAGTGTTCCCGGTCGCCGAAATAAACCTCTTTTGCACGGGTGATGCAGTCAAAGAGCGTACTCGGATCGTAGTTGATGAAGGTAAAGCCATTTCCCTCATAGGTATACTTGTTATACGGCTGTACGGTATCCTTGAGGCCGCCTGTCTCGCGGACGATGGGGATCGTTCCGTAGCGCATGGCAATCAGCTGCGTCAGGCCGCAGGGCTCAAAGAGACTTGGCACAAGCAACGCATCCGAGCTGGCATAAATCTGGTGAGCCAGTGTCTCGTTGTAGGAGATATAGGCGCAGATTTTGCCCTTATTCTCGCTCTCATAGTACCGGAAGGAATTTTCATAATTCGAATCGCCGGTTCCCAGGATGACCACCTGCGTGTTCTCATCCACAATATGGCTCAGGATCGCATTCACCAGATCCAGCCCCTTCTGATTGGTCAGACGGGAGATGAGTCCGATCACCATCTTGTTTTCATCCCGATCAAGTCCGAGCTCTTCCTGAAGTGCCCGCTTGTTGACTTTCTTCTTCTCCACCACATCCGCCGATGTATAGGTAGCCGCCAGCAGCTTATCCGTTTCGCTGTTCCACTGCTCCACATCAATTCCATTGACGATGCCCACAAGCTTGCCGGAATGATACCGCAGATGATCATCCAGGCGCTCCCCGTAGAAGGGGGTCTGAATCTCTTTGGCATAGGTCTCACTGACCGTCGTGATGCAGTCTGCAAAGGCCAGTCCGCCTTTCATCATGTTGGCATCATCGGCAAACTGTTTCATGTACGGATAGTTGAAAACCTCTCCCGGAATATCGGTCCAGTACTTCATGTGCGGAATCCCGCAGATTCCCTGGAACCGCAGGTTATGAATCGTCAGGATGCTCTTCGCCTGGCCGACCGGTGTCGGTGCAAAGTGTGTCCTCAGATAGATCGGGACAAGGGCCGCCTGCCAGTCATGGCAGTGGACAATGTCCGGCGTCCATTCAAGATAGTTCATGACCGCCAGCGACGCTTTGGAAAAATAGCTGAATTTCGGAATGTCCGCGAACAGATCCGTATAGGGATTGCCCCAGCTGAAGAATTCCTCGTTCTCAATGAAGTCATAGATTACCCCATCCATGACGAGCTCCATAATCCCGACAAAGAACTCACGTCCGCCCTGGCAGAGATTCATCATAAAGGAGCCGCGGTGTACCATCTTCTCCTTATACTTCTGAGGAATACAGGCATATTTCGGCAGGAACACACGAACCTCGCAGTCCAGCCCGATGAGTGCACGCGGCAACGCATACATGACATCCCCAAGGCCGCCGGTTTTGACAAACGGATAACATTCAGATCCCACAAATGCAATTTTCCGTTTCGTGTGCTGATTATTCTGTTCTTCCATCCGACTCTCTCCTTACTCAATCGTACATTCCAGCTCATTCAATCTGAGCTGCTGTTCATAGAATACACAAAAATCAGCCCAAAAACAAGTGCATATCCGGTATTTATTCCAGGCCTGCCGCTTTTCCTTCCACAGCTGACACCCGGGAAACTGCCGGATAAACAGGCACAAATACCTTCCGGTCTGTGCAGGATCTGACGATTTCTGTGACCGCTATGCCTCATGCTCAACTCTTTCGTGCCAAAGCTTCCTGCGTCCCAATCGCCAGGCGTATATCCGTGGGGCCGATGCCACAGCCGTTGTCCGTCACCCGGATATAATCCAGACCGTCTTCCCGGATTTCAACCTTGACGGAGGCAGCCCCGGTATCCAGACTGTTTCCCGCCAGCTCCTTGACAGCCGCAGCCGGACGCTCCACAACCTCGCCCGTGACGATTTTACCGATCAAATCCCAGCTCAGGGGAGCGGATTTTACCCATACCGCTTCTTTCCTCCTCATTTTGCAATGCCTTCGTTCTTTGTCAATGACTCAAAATCCCTCCCGGAAGCTCTTTCCGGGAGGGACTGCAGGAGACTGACATCTGCGAAGTCAGTAAGAACCGTCCTCATTGTATTCATCGAAGGAATCGTAAAGAGCCTCCAATGACTCCAGGTACTCCGCCCACATTGCCTCCGCGGCAAAATAGGGGAAGTTCATGCCGTACAGCCAATTCTTTTCCTCAGGAGACTGCTTGTCCTGTTCGAAGGCATCATTATTCATCTTCCGTCCGGCATAATACACTTCCACCGGCAGGTTATTGCTGAAGCCGTCGTGTTCCGCCGTGAGCAGGTCCTGCTCGAACACCAGGTAATCCGCATCCTTCCCCGCCTCGATGGACCCCTTTGTCTTTTCGATACCAAGCTGGATTGCGCCGTTGATCGTATATCCCAGAAGCATTTCTTCAATGCCCATTCTCTCATCTGCAGGCGGGAAAATATCATCGTAATACACTGTATCGGAGAGCTTTGTCTTTTTTGTCACAAGGCGCGTCATTCCGACTTCCATGCCAAGATAGGGGTTCCAGCCTTCAAAATTCGCGAAGGCAATCGTATCACTGGACCAGGTAACCAGGGCACCGCTGTCCCAGACGGATTTGCAGCGATACAGTTTTCTCCCCCGTTCCTCACCAAAGAGCTTCGTATACACCTCAGTATCGTCACAGTGCCACCAGGGTGTAAAATTCGCAATCACGCCCAGGGGCGCAAAGCGATTCAGATCCGCGGAATCCTGGATCTGGAGATGGGCACTGACGACTTTAATGCGGAAATCATTCCCCAGCTCTTTTTTAACCTGCTCCACGGCATCCAGCACCAGTCGGGAGGAAGCCTCACCGACGGTATGCACGTGGAAATCCAGTCCTTCCTTATTCAGCACTTTCAGAAGCGCCACAAGCTCTTCCAGATTCATCGCGTTGCACCCCTTTTCACCCGTGTCCGCATAGGGTGTAACCATGGCTCCGGAATGCAGTTTCAGGGTTCCGTCCATAAAAAGCTTCATGGTATGAACCTTCATGTGTTCCGTATTATATTCCTTCTGAAAGCGTTTGAGCTCCCTGAGGCCCTTCTCCACCTCCCAGGCCGCGGAGATGACATAGCAGCCGTCCACATAGACGGGCAGCTTTCCTTGCTGATCCAGGCTCCAAAGGCGTTTATAGACACGTTCATGAAATTCAGGGAAGCCTGGAATACCGGCATCGAAAACCCCTGTCACGCCGACGCTTAAGCAAAAATCAATCCAGCGCTGAATTGCGGCGTCAATCTCCGAATCCGGCTTGTCCAGGGCTCTGTCCAGAATGACCGGCAGCTCCGTCGCGCCCTCGCTCATCTCTCCGGTCACGTGCCCGTCCTTACGCACATAAAAGCTTAAGCCCGGAATCGGGTCCTTTGTTTCGTCCGTAATACCGTGCTTCTTTAAGATATTGGAATTCACCCAGATGCTGTGCATCTGCGATTCCTGAATCTGCAATTCTCCATCCGGGCAAATCGCGTCCAGTTCTTCCTTCGTAAGGTCTTCACCGTTCAGACTTTTTTTGGGGAGGATATAGCAATAACGCTGCTTCCCGGGATTCTTCCGGATATCCTCCGCGATGATATCCAGAGTCTCCTGTTTGCTGCTGCAATGAAGCATCTTTCCAATGTCGCCCACCAGTTCGTATCCGGCGCCCATGGTTACATGAACATGGCCATCGATAATGCCAGGCATGATGAATTTACCGCCTAAGTCCTCTGTCTCTCCCTCGTATTCCGAGAGACCTTTCTCATCGCCCACATAGACGAACTTTCCATCCTTCACGGCCAGCGCACTGGCCAGCATATTTTCCCTGTCAGAAGTGAAGATCCTGGCATTTTTAATGATCTTGTCTACTTTCATTTTCCTCTCTCCTCTCTGAATACCTGTTCAAGTCAGCTATGTTATCCGGCCCACCTGCGTGTCGGATATTGAATTCAAGTTTATCATCCGAATAACCGCCCGTCAATACTGTCTTCCCTGATCTGACCGTGCATTACTTGCGCTGCATTACTTGCAGCTTTTCAAATTTCTTTGCATGACGAGCCTGAGGGATAAGCAAGTTAATTAAACGTAAATGCCCTGCTGAAAACTTTGCAGGATATTGGTCAAAGTTTTCAGTAGGGTTCTTTTTTGTAACTGTACGTGGGGTTGTGATCTTCGCTTCTTGTCTTGATGGAGTGATGTCTTTTACATCTCAGTATGAAGTTTTGCAGGTATCAGCGGTTATGTTATCTCAGGTATGCGTTTTCTGTGTCAAAGCATCAGATCCATTTCCAAAGCTCCCAATGTGTTTCTCAAATAGATCGCCCTGGCTGGCCATAGCGGGCTCGAATAGCCTCAATCTGCTGGGAAATGAGCAAGCTCATCTTTTCACGGGTCGCATTTTTCATGGCAATGTCATCGTCAGTGCCGCCCTCATTTGATTCTATCTCTAGGTTATGCTCTTTCCTTTTTCGTCTTTAACTTGACATTTTTCAAGTATCATATTACTCTTTGAGCGGGAGGTGGTATTGTGGAACAGATTATCCATACACCGCAGGATCTGACTTATCTCAGCTGGTCCAAGATCCGTAATTCATCCGGAATTGCCGGCTCTTTCCTGAAATCTCAGGAGGATACAGCCGACGGCAGAATTTACTATAAGCTCTCTGACTATGATTCCTATCATGGTATCGTCGGGCATGAATCAGTCAATGAGATTATTGCTGATCGGCTGCTCACTATACTTGACATTCCTCATCTATCCTACCAACTAATCCATGCGGATATCCTCGTAGATAACAAGCCAATTCGCACATGGCTGTGCGCCTCACGTAACTTCAGGGAACGCGGAGAAAGCAAAGTTGCCTTGGATTCATTTTACGACAGCAACAAACTGCCTGATGAGTCTCCGCTGGATTTCTGCATCCGTTATGGATGGGCGGAATATATCCATCAGATGCTTCTGGTGGACTACCTGATCCTGAACAGGGACAGGCATGGAGCAAATATTGAAGTTCTGATCAACCGATACCGAAAGACTGTGCGGCTTGCTTCCCTGTTTGATCACGGCGTTTCTTTTTATTGCCGCAGTCTGGACGATACATCGCTTGCCAAAGAAGATCCCATGGCAGATAAGCCGGTGCAATGCTTCGTCGGCTCCCGATCAGCTTGGGATAATCTGCATCTGATTCCGCAAGGGCAGTATCCACGCGTCCGTCTGTTAAAGGAAACAGACCGTGCAGTTCTGCTGGCTGATTTGGAGGATGCGGTCAGCAGTTACCGGTTAGAACGAACCTGGGAAATGATTTGGAGGAGGTGGCAAGCATATGAGAATCTTCGCAATCAGGGATGAAACCTTACCTGAGAAAACACTTGGATATCTTGTTTATTACGAAACCTCCAAAGCATTCTATATCGAACTCTCGGACGATGCGGATCCATGGGAGACGCCTCCTGTTCTCTCTTTCTTTGTTAATCGTGGTATCTACAGCATAGACAGCACCTGGAGCCGCAGGTGGGTTCGTCAGCGTATCGTTCCACAGGACAGACAGAATATCGGCCAGATTCTCCGTGATAACGGTCTCAAGGAATACGACGAATTCTCTCTCCTGATGCTCACCATGGGCCGTTGTGAACAGGATGACTGCTACTTGGAGGAAATTTCCTCAGATAATCTTCCGGAACTTCTCCTCCGCCGCTGGCAGACGAAGGTTGCTGACGTCACTCCTCTTGATGCGCCCCGTCTTCTGGTGTTTTTCCGAAACGGTGCAACGAAGGTAATCGACGCACAGGAAGTTGCTGACTCAATTTGTGCGCCATATCTCACAAATCAAGATCGCTTCAACACCGTTGAGGTACAACCAGACGGTTATGGTGTTTACTGGAATGATCAGGCTATGATTTCTCATCGTGATCTGTTTATGCACGGTATGACTGTGCCAATCACACTGTGCGATCTCCATCATTACATACAGGATCGAGTCGTCAGCGCCTCTGAAGCCTGTGCCATCCTTGGCTGCTCCCGTCAGAACATCGATGACCTAATGCGAAGGGATAAGCTGCATCCGATCCGTACCGATGCAAAATACAAGCTGTTCTCCAAAGCGGAAGTTATGCAGCGCAGAAAAGACTGATTGCACTGGGCAGCAGGGATTGTTCTCTGCTGCTTTTCTGTTTTGCGCTCCATTGAGAACAGCATTTTCCGGGAATGCTGAACACTTCAAAAATTGAGAAAGCCCAACTGTCCATGGAAGAAGAAATTCTCCCATCATTGGCAGTTGGGCTTTCTCATCGATTCAGATCGTTCAATTGAGATCGCTGCAGTCACCTTTCGAGTGTCTGTTGGACATTCAGGTTAAAGCCGTCATCGCGACGGTCTGGGGCGTGAATCCCCATTTCATTCCGGACAAACTCACTGTATTTCCTCTGTGATCAATCCGGCCGGGCACAGACACGGGTGAAATGTCTCCGACCTGCACGAAATCAGTTCTCTGCAATGACCTTTCCTTCAAATACCACGGTCTTGGGCAGGACGAACTGAAACTCCTCCTTCGGCACCTCAAAGAGGTCGACGCCGTAGATATTGTAGTTCGCGTTCTTTCCCGTGGTGATGGAACCGGCAATGTCATCCACGCGCAGCTGGATGGCCGCATTGATCGTGTATCCCTTCAGCAGATTCTCAAGAGAAAGCTTTGCCTCCTCACTGGCACGCATGGGGTTCTCCCCTTCCATCGGCCACTCGATGTCGATGCGGGTCATTGCCGTCTGCATTCCGAAGTAGGGGTTGGCACGGTTCTCCTCGAACATGGAATAGACGTCACTTCCGAAGGTCACGATGCCGCCGGACTCGATAATGGGATTGAACTGATACATGTTGTTGAAGCGATGAGCACCCAGGTACTGCCGGGCCGCATCCCCGAAGTATCCGCCGGACCAATGGGGCGTCCAGTTGACGATGATCCCCAGCTTTGCGGGCCTGGTCATGTCGGCGGGGTCGATCAGCTCACAGTGGCACAGCTCCACCTGAATCTTCAGCGGTCCCTGCTCGTTCTGCAGCGCCTCGGTGGCATCGCAGACCGTGCGGAAAGCCAGGTCGCCTACCATGTGGAAGTGAACATCCACCCCTGCCTCATTGCAGCGGCGAATGACGTCCTTTGTCTGCTCAAAGTCAAGCAGCATGAAGCCATGGTTGTTGGGGTCCTCCACCGTACCCTCGATCAGGGCGCTGTCCCCCAGCTCGTTGGTGCCGTCGTAGAAGATCTTTACGGTGTCAATTTTCACATGATCAGTGGCATATTTCTCGTTGAGCAAATGAATCTGTTCAATGACCGCGTCCAGCTCACTGTAATCCGTCATCATGACAGACATGTCGTAATACATGTTCAGTTCGCCGTTCACATCCATCTCATGGATGGACTTCGCCTGAAGCTCATCCTCCAGATAGGCATCAAAGACACCGGTCACTCCCCAGGACTTCAGATCGTCGGTGACGATGTGCATCACCTCAACCGTCGGCTCATCTGCCGGATGCCAGTTAAGCGCCTTATACATGTTGTCCATCAGCGGGATCAGGCCCAGTTCCAGCACCCAGCCGGTGAAATCGCCTTTCTCATCCCGTACGAAGTCCTTCAGGAGCGGATCATTCGGATCCATGTCATACACGCCCAGCAGTTCCAGACACTTGGAATTGACCCAGCTGGCATGATCCGAGAAATCCCGCACGAGAATAGGCCGGTCCGGAGCGATCTCATCCAGAGGTGCCTTGTTGGGACCCTCAGGTCCGAAAAGGTTGGAAGGATAGTACTCAAAGTACACAAAGGGTGCCTCTTTGGCATCATGTTCCGCGAGATAGTTCTTGATGAATGCAATAATCTCGTCGTAATCCGGCAGGCCCATGCGGGTATGCCAGTCCGTCATTCCGACGGTTGCAGGATGCGTATGAGCATCAAAGAGTGCGGGCGTCACCATACCCTCTTCAAGATCAATGACTTTCGTCCCCTCGCCCACAAACGCCTCCGCGCCTGCTGCGTCTCCAACATAGACGAACTTTCCATCCTTTACCGCCAGTGCCTCAGCCCAGAGACCGGCGTCATCTGCGGTGTAGATTTTTCCGCGGATCACCGTGTCGGCAACCTCCGCCATGGCGGGTGCGACCATCAGCAGTGCCAGGGCCAGCAGCATGATGAACTTTTTCATGTATGCGCCTCCATTCAGAATATTCCGCAGTTCCTTTTTATGTTCAGAAATCTGCGATGGGCGCAATTATATTTCTGCGTTGTTTCCGTGTCAATCTCCATCCCCAATTTTATGAGATTTACACAATGAAACCCAGAGCTTATCAACAATTTGTTGTCTCCTGTCCAGCTGCATGCCGGATGCCATTTGCCGCGCTGTCCCCCTGTCCTTATCTGAACGGACAGTCCTCCAGATGGTCATTGACCATGCCGATTGCCTGCAGAAAGGAATAGGTAATCACCGGACCCACAAAGCCGATTCCCCGCCGTTTCATGTCTTTGCTCAGGGCAATGGACACCTCCGAAAAGGTCGGGATTTCCCCCACCGTCTTATAGTGTCCATCTGTCTGCTGCCCGTCCGTAAAGCTCCACAGGTAGGCATCCAGAGAACCGAATTCCGCCTGGATCCGTTTCACCGCCTGTGCATTTGTTCGTACACTGTAGATTTTGTTCCGGTTCCGGATGATTCCCGGATTAAAGCGCTCTCTTTCCAGCTCCTCATCCGTCATCGCCGCACAGGCATCAATCCGGAAATCGTGAAACGCGGCACGATAGGCTTCTTTTTTGTGCAGGATGGTTTTCCATGACAGCCCGACACTGGCCCCTTCCAGGCACAGCATCATGAACTGAAAATCATCATCATGGCTGATTTTGCACCATTCATGATCATGGTACGCTTCCATCAGCGGGTCTCCCTCCGCCCACTTTCTGCATTCTGACATGACTCACACTCCTCTGCTCAACCACAGCCGACAGGAAATCCAGGGACCGCATGACCCCGGACAGCTGTCCGGAAATTGTCCGGCTCACTGAAACAACAGCGATCACCCGTTAATCATCCTCACCGCGTCCCTGTGTACAGATGTCATCCAGCCAGCCCTCATCATAATCGGGATCGCTGTCTTTGTACGGAACAGGCCTCGGTTTCCCCATTTTGTAAAGACCGCAGCTCTTCGGGCCGTAACAGAAGCTCTCAAACCGGTATCTTCGCGCCTTTCCCCAGTTGTACTCAATGGACACATTCGCCATACAGGCCCATTTGCATTTCAGGCATTTGCCTTTCCAGCATGACAAGGCCAGCATTCTGCATCCCCGCCGGTCATATACCGAAAGCTCCGGAACCTCCTCTGTCCAGGGAGGAGCCGCCTTTTCCTCATTTGCAGCGCTTTCCCGCAGGATCTTCACGCCTCCGACACGATAGTAATCCGCATACTCAAGTCTCGGATCCTTTTTGGTCCATGCCGTACCGCTGATTTCAGCATCCGTCCGAAAATGAAACTTCTGCTGCAGCTTTTCGGAAATGGCAATTCCAAACTTCTTTTCCGTGCCATCCGCCGTCCCCTCCAGAAAGAGGTTATACCCTGTCATGGTGTGCGTGCGATTGTCCAGACGATATCTCCACACATCCGAGCGGGGCTGAACCGCAAGAATCACTCCGCTGAAACTGATTTTTTTCTGTTCCTGCATCTCTGTCCCTCCTCCGTTTTGTCAATGACAGCCGCTGCTTAGACAGAGCACCCTTTCCTCAAAATCATCCTGTTTCTCAGAACGTTTCAGGCTCCGTTTTTCAGAATCATCTGCGTTTTCAGCGCATCCGTATGCAGCAGAATGCCCATTTCATCCAGACAGTCAATCGCCTCTTTGCGGACACGCTCCGCCTCGGCCCATTCCTCACATTCGGCCGAAAACTCAACGATATACGCGGTTTCATTCTCCTCCTGAACCGGCCATATCTCAATCCTGATCTCCGATTCGTTCATCTTCCCCTTATAACGAAGAAAACGGATCGGCCCGGCCAGCTGCGCTGTCTCAAGTTTCTCTGTACCCCATCCCGGATAAACCGCATCTTTCTCCGCATCCGGCATAGATCGGGCAATCATCTGAACTGCTTCGTTTCTCTCAGGAAGTTCATCCACTTTGCTCTCTGTGCGCACATCCGTTTCATGTGTCAGGTTGAGCGTCATCCTTTCATATCCCCAGTCGACCTCAATGACAAAAGGACTTTCTCCGTCCTCTGACATGTCGGCGCTGCCATTAACTGCCGTTTCCCGGTCCGGATTCAGCAACGTCTCCATCCCCGGCAGCTCCTCTGCGGCAATTTTCAGGGCAGCCTCAATATCCCCATTCCGGATCTCAACCCGCTTTTTATGCGTCAGAGTGATTTTTTTCTTCCCCGATTTTGCGCGAATGCGATTAACCCATCCGGCATTCATGTAATCCATATCCGGCGTTTCCAGATACGCAACAAGATACGTTTCACCCTGCTTTTTCATCTGAAAGGCCTCCCGGAACTCCTTTTTCAGGAGGTGATCCGCATCAAGCATCCTGTCACCGTCCAGCAGGAGCTTAATCTCAACCTCGGAAACGATTCCCTCCGAGTCGGCCTTTCTGATTCCAGAACAGAGACCGCAGAGCAGCATGAACATGAACAGGAAAACATGCAGTGAACGCTTCATCATCCGATACCCGTTCCTTTCTTCTTCATTGCTTATCGCAGCACCGGTTTCCGTTTCAAAAACAGTGACAGGAGACATGGCGATCTGAGATGGACTGAAGGAAAAGTCTTTTTCAGAAAGAGGTGGACAGCTGTCCTTCAGTTTGCAGAGACAGATATTGTGCCAGGCAGATACATGACCGTTCCTCCCTGGATGGAATCCGGACCGGTTGATTCCTGTCAGACACAAAATCTTCAGGAAAAGCCCCGACCGCCCGGCAGGCAGATGCCCTGGGGGTCCAGCCGGACAGATGATGAACCTGTCACTGACCGGTGCCCTTTAGAAGCTGCAAAGCGGGCAGCCCTTAAACAGGTTGCCTTAAGATTCGTGCGCCTCAGAAACTCGCTCCCCGTCAAAAGAAATATCAAGTTTTCCTCTTCCCCTGCGTTACAGGACAGGGCCATTCAGGATCATCTGCGTTTTCAGGGCATCCGTGTGCAGCAGAATCCCCATTTTATCCAGACGGCTGATTGCTTTTCTGCGCATCCGCTCTGCATCGGCAAATCGTTTGAATTTTGCCGAAATCTCGACGATATACTGCGTTTGTGTTCCATCCGCGACCGGCCAGATTTCAATATGCGCAAGAACCCCGTTCTTCATCTTCCCGGTATACCGAAGAAAAGAGACCGGTCCCACCATCTGTGCTTTCTGAAGGGTCTCGATGCCCCATTCCTGCCGTTCCCCGGCAGGATCCGCAGCCGGACCGTTTGCCTCCGCTTCGCTGCCGGTGCTCCTGCCTGAACAATCGGCACATATCGTGCCCGCATTTTCGATAGCAGGCATATTCGCGGCAATCATATCCATTGCCGCATGCTTCTCCGGAAGCTCATTCGCCGCGGTTTCTTCGCTCAAATCCACATTATGGGAAAAACTGAGCGTCATCTTTTCATATCCCCAGTCGATTTCCGTGGGAAACTGTGCATCATCCTTTGCCAGCCCTTCTGCCGCCGCAGCGGACAGGGCCGCATCAATATCTCCGTTCTGAATCGGAAAACGCTTTTTATAGGTGAGCCGGATTTTTTCGCGTCCCGTCCGTGCGCGCACCCGGTTGATCCATCCGACGCTCAGGAAATCCTTGTCCGGTGTTTCCATGTAAGCAACAAGGTATGAATTGGGCATCTCTTTCATGTGAAAAGCCTGCCGGATTTCCTCTTTCAGCCGGTGATCCTCTCCGAGTGTTTTGTCGCTGTCCAGAAGAAGCTTTACTTCGTACGAGGAAACCTTTTCCTCAGGCAGTACCGAAGCATTTTCCGTGCTTTCGGTTAAATCCGCACTCTCAAGCGGGACAAATTCGAATTCATCAAAAGGCAAAATATGATTCATCTTCCCGATAATCTCCTTAATGAGCCGTAGCTCGGTCTTTCGGCACCGTGACACTTCCGATGCCCATATCGGTCAAACTGCCGCTGCGGCGGCAGGCCCTCTCCATTTTTTTCAGTTGCCGGCAAATTCCGGCCGTTTCGCTTCTCCGCTTTCAGTCTGCATCTGCCGGTCTTTCGTGATCTGCGAGTCCGTTCCCGTGCAACGCATTTCGTATCAGATTGATTTTCTGCTGATCCTGCTTATTCTTCACATCCCGCCGATAGCCATCCCTGGATGAAGCCGTGTAAACCCTGAGATAATCCTCAAGGTCCAGCAAAAGATACGCGGCATTGTCATTGAGCAGCGGAATTTTCTGAATGTTTACCCCGGCAAACGGCTCCAGGTTTTCGATCGCAGCAAATGCCATCCGGAATTCACCGCTCACAAACTCATGCTCGGCCTCATCCCGGAGTGTATACCCCAGGGCATGCATCAGCGAGATCAGCCGCGGCCAGTCCCGCCCCAGGAACCTTTCCGGCAAAAGAACATCAATATCATCTGACTGCAGGGACATTCCCAGCCGCCGTTCAAGTCCCAGGGAACCAAACAGCAGCGGAGTGGTCTGCAGTTCTTCGTTTATCCGTGCAGCCACAGAGAGAAACTCATCGTATTTGAAGTCAAACCGCCAGATCATGACCTGCCGTTTGCCTTCCGCATACATCTCGTTGTCCTGCGGAACCGGCACGGTTTTCAGGTATTGTCCCCCTGCCAGTTCACAGGTACGGGCTGAGGCGCCATTGGCCGGATCGCAGGTAATGACGGCATACGCCATGCGGTGCTTTTTGGCCTGCCTGAACAGAAGCGCACAGGCCCGGGCGGCGTAATGATGCCCGCGATACGCTTCATCGATGGCGTATCCGATGTTCCCGCCGACAGCCGTTTTCTCATTGTGCCCGATGCGCAGATCACACTGTCCGACTTTCGTCCCGTCCGGGAGACAGATATGAAAGTAATATGCCGGAAGCCAGTGCTTTTCCGGCTGCGCATCGCAGGTATGATCCAGCCGGAGACAGATCGTCTCATCTCTCAGGTCATCCACCGGATAAAACATCTCCCCGCCTCCGTTTCCTCTGCCAGTTTTCGCTTTCCGGGCCTGTACCCATCTCAAGCCGGCTGTTCATCCCCGGTACATCCACTATGAACCATCGCCGTCCTGATCCCCAGGTTTTCGATCAAAACACTAACATCCTCACCTGCCTGCGTCGATGTCAGCACCATGTTCTGCAGCCTCAGTTCCTGCTTCCAGAATTTCTTCAGGAAAAGTACAGCTTCGCGCTTTCGATGCGGTTTTCCCTTTCATAAGCAGTGGAAAAAACAGGAGAGGGCCTGCCGCATAGCGGCAGTTTGTCAAAGAATGTGCACCAGAAAAGCAGCGGTGCCATAAGACCAAACGATGGCTCATTGAGGAGCGGGCCTGCCGCCACAGCGGCAGTTTGTCAAATATGAGCACCGGATAATAGCGGTGCCGAAAGACCGAGCCGTTGCTCATAAAGGATGTCCCAGAACAGGTTATAGCGTAACACGTCAACTGGCTTATCGTCAACAAAAAGTACATCACTCTGCTTTATCTGTCTGGGAAAATTCCAAATTATAATAATTATAAAAATTCAGGGACTGGTAGATTATCCGTTCTTTACTCAAATTTGTTCATGTGCTACAATGGCTGAGGACGTGTTGGAACAAGCTTTTGCCTGCATGATTGTCAATGTTTTTTTAATGGTATAGAACAGGAGGATGGAATTGAAGAAGTTTGTTTTGGGATTATTGTTTGTGCTGTTGTTTTCCTTAACGGCCCATGCTGACGCAGCCAGCCAGCAGGACAAAGCCGAAGAAACGCCGGGGACAGATCATTCCAGCATGGAAACGGCTGATACGCAAGGTACGAAAAGGGAATTCAAGGATCTGGTTATTTATGAGCCTTATGAGTACCTGAACAGCGAAATCACAGGAGACTACGACGAGGCCCATGCCGTGAAATGTCTGAACGGCACCTTCGTCGGAACTGAGGAGAACGGGGTTGCGTCGTGGCTGGGCATCCCCTACGCGAAGCCGCCAGTGGGAGAGCGCCGCTTCAAGGCACCGGAGTACGTGGACGCGAGCGACCGGGTCTTTGAGGCGAAGTACTACGGAAAGAGCGCTTACACCACAGAAAGCTATTCTGATGTCATACAGAAGCTGGCCTCCGAAGACTGCCTCTACCTCAACATCTGGGCCAACGCCGACGACAAGACCGAGAAGAAGCCAGTGATGGTCTGGATTCACGGCGGAGCCTATTCCGTCGGTTCGGGTTCGCAGTTTTCCTACAACGGAGCCAACCTTGTCCAGGCACAGAGCGACATCATCCTGGTGAATATGAACTACCGCCTGAACATGTACGGCTTCATGGACTTCTCGTCGGTGCCGGGCGGCGAAGCCTTTGAGTCAGCGTCCTGCAACGGCCTGCTCGACCAGGCGATGGCGCTCAGGTGGGTGCACGAGAACATCGCCGCTTTCGGCGGCGACCCTGACAACGTGACCGTTTTCGGGCAAAGTGCCGGCGGCGGATCGGTTTCCATTCTGTCGGTCATGAAGGAGGCAAACCAGTATTTCCAGAAGATTATCGCCCAAAGCGGCTCGACCTGCCTGTCCATGCCTGTCGGCTGCGAAACTGCGCAGAGCAGGACGAATGCATTGCTTGAGTACACCGGCTGCAAGACCATGGACGACATCATGACTCTGAGCGAAGAGGAACTCCATGAGGCATATGTCAATGCGGTCAGTAAGTTTACGTCCTGTCCCTACTACGGAAATGAGGTACTCCCCGAGGCACCCATCGAGCTGTACAAGAAAGGCTACGCAAAGGACATATCCATCATGGCAGGCAGCACGGCCGATGAGGCCAGGCTGTTCATGGGCGAGGGCGTAAAGCTGAGTCTGGAAGAGCAGAAGATATTCGCCCAGCGCAGTGTGGGTGAAGCACTCCCCTGCCTGAAGGAAGAGGATAAGAAGTATTATGAGGAATTCCAGAAGGTCTGCAGGTTCCAGGAGCCGGGACTGATCGAGACGGAGTTCATAAGTGAGATCATGTTCAGGGTTCCCATGCTCCAGCAGCTCGATGCGCAGAGTGCATTCAACAAAACGTTTACCTACTACTGGTCGTACCCGGGCAGCAATCCGGATATTGGGGCAGCACATTCCGTAGAGCTCCTCTTTGAGTTCAACCTTCGCGGCTTGGGGACGGCCTGCCCATTCAATGGCACGAACGTCCCTGATGAGATTTTCACGGCCGTTCAGCAGATGTGGACCAATTTCGCGCGCTGCGGCGATCCGTCGACAGACCAGATCGAATGGAAGGCGTACTCGGCCGACGACCCGAACGTTCTGGTCATCGCAGGGCCTGGAGACATTCATATCGAACAGGGCATTCTGGCTGACCAGTACAAGGCCGTGGCTCCCCTGGTCGACTACTACCAGTTTATGGACAAGTACTTTACCCCGCAATACCTTATGGATATCGTTGCCGCGCGCGAGCAGAAACCCTGATACAGGCAGGCTTTGGTAAGGCACTGTCTCATCTGAACAATCATATTGAGAACTTAATAAGAAAAAAGAGCTGGCTTCTACACGGCCAGCTCTTTTTCTTTACGTGCAGGCACGACGCGTCATCAAGCATATCCGGTTTGACCGTGAATAAGAGGTACCCAGTAGAGAAGGATCAGTGTTACAAGTCACTCCCCGGCCAGCCTCTCTGCATACACAGGGCTCCTTCGCTCCGCCCCCCCAAAAGTACTCCGCTCAGGAGCCCTGTGTATGCCTTAAGGAACTGTCACGAAATTAACTATGCAGATTGCGCAGGATGGTTTTTCGAGATCAAGGAAGAAAACGCAGCCGTACCGGGGTACGGCGAGGCTTTCTGACGCAGATATCGGAAAACCAGACATGCAACATGCAATAGCAAAGTCGTGTATGCTGACATGACCAATGTGCGCTACAACGGGAAACTGAAGAACGTCGTTGTATTCAACGACAAAAAGAATGACATCCGCAATTGGCTTACAGAGATTATTACAGCGGTCTAACGACATAGCATTGAATAACGAACCCCTTTGGACTCTCCTAAACAATCACGCGTTGGGGGAGGGTTCAAAGGGGTTCATCGTTTTATTGTATCAAATCTGCAAGAGAGATAGACCTGATCATCACGAAAAGCGTCAGCCGTTTCGCCAGAAACACAGTGGACAGCCTTTCCACCATCCGCCAGCTCAAGGAGAACGGCACGGAGGTCTACTTTGAAAAGGAAAACACCTGGACCTTCGATTCCAAGGGCGAGCTGCTCATCACCATAATGTCGAGCCTTGCCCAGGAGGAAAGCCGGAGCATTTCGGAAAACGTCACCTGGGGGCACCGCAAGCGCATGGGCGACGGCAAGGTGGCAGTCGCCTACAGCCGCTTCATCGGTTACGACAAGGGCGAGGACGGAAACCTGGTCGTAAACCCGGAAGAAGCCAAGACCATCCGGCTTATTTACGGCGAGTTCCTTGCAGGGCTTTCCTACAGGGCGATTGCCGACAAGCTGACATCCATGGGGGTCAGGACGCCGGGCGGCAAGGAAAAGTGGTGCCAGGGCACTGTGAAAAGCATCCTGACCAACGAGAAGCACAAGGGCGATGCCCTGCTCCAGAAATCTTACATCGCAGTTTTCCTGACCAAGAAGCAGGCCATCAACCACGGCGAGATTCCACAGTACTACGTGGAGGACAACCACGAGGCCATCATCGAGCCTGCGGTCTTTGACCGGGTGCAGGCCATCATCAGGGAGCGGTCAGCCATGAAAGGCTACAGCGGAGTGACGATCTACTCCTCCAAGGTGAAGTGCGGATGCTGCGGAGGGTGGTACGGCTCCAAGGTCTGGCACAGCACCGACCGCTACAGCAACGTGGTCCGGCAGTGCAACGCCAAGTTTAAAGACAAGACTCATTGCTCAACGCCTCACCTCACGGAGGAGGAAATCCAGGACGTCTTCATCAGCGTGGTCAACCAGCTCATCGCCGACAAGGAGGAAATCCTAGACGGGCTGAAGGAGGTGCAGTCCACGCTTTCCGGCACGGAGGAACCGGAAAAGGAGCAGAGCAGGCTGGCGGAGCAGATGAACGTTGACGCCGACGCGGTCAACCAGATCATCTCGGAGAACGCCAGAGTGGCGCAGGACCAGGAGGCCTACCGGGTCCGGTACGAGGCGCTGGTTTCACGGTTTGAGGAGACCAAGGCCCGGTACGAAAAGGTAACCTCGGAAATCCAGATGCGCGGCATCCGGCGGCGCGAGTTCGGACGGTTCATCACGGAGGTGGAGAAACTGGGCGGCAAGCCCATCCGGAAGTTTGACGAAGCCCTCTGGGGCAGTCTGGTCGACCACCTGACGGTTTACGCCAAGGACAACATCGTCTTCACCCTCAACAGCGGACTGGAAATCAAAGCTTGAGGCAAGCACAAACCGGCGCTTCACTTCTTCGGAGGGGAGGCGCTTTTTTACGTGTCTGTTCATAAAAATACGTAGAACTATCGAGAAAAGCATGATATAATTATTTAAGCTATTGGTTAACGTTTTAAGCAAGGAGGTGCGTGGCATGCTGATGAACAACATAGAACTTGATGTGAAAACAAAATGTATAGAAGAAGATAAGACACAAAACCAGATTGCTGAAGATGTCGGCACGTCAGCAGCCTATGTCAGCAGGATTGTGAACAGCAAGGAAAACATAGTCAACAAGACATTTATTGCTATGATGGAGAGCCTTGGGTATGACGTCAGGCTTGTTTATGAGAAGCGGGAAATTGCTGAATGAGAAATCTGAATTTCGAAGAGGCGACCGGACATGAGAATACGACCGTATATAGAGAGTAAAGATTTTGATGAAATAATCAAATGGATCACGGAAGAAAGAGCGCATGCTCTGTGGTGCGCGAATTTGATTCAATTCCCTATAGGAAAAGAAAATTTTGAGAAAGTTATGCAGAAAATTGCCGAACGCTTTGGAGATAGTCCTTATGTAGCGACTTCCGACAAAGGTGAATTAATCGGATTCTTTTGTTATTCGGTTAATACAGATACTAACGAAGGAATGTTTAAATTTGTTATGAATAATCCTCTATATAGGGGCAAAGGGTACGGCAAGGAAATGCTTCGGCTGGCAGTAAAGTATGCATTTGAAATTACGAATGCACAAGCGGTTCAATTGAATGTATTCCCGGAGAACGAAAGAGCAAAAAAATGTTATGAATCTGTTGGATTTACAGAACGAAAGACAGATTTGAATGCATTTGCTTATAAAGATGAATC